>NZ_JBSFJX010000003.1:0-209609 GCF_053598275.1 Streptomyces sp. NPDC001156
GGACTTCGGCAGGAAGACTCATCCTCAACGGCCGCTCCTTCACGCTGCGTTACTCGACATCTCGAAGCGTGGAGGGCGGCCGTCTCACATACCGCTGGAAATGGGAGATCTCAGCAGGTCGGGTGACGTGCGAGGTTAAACATCAAGCTCAGACACCCACCCCCGTAGGGGGTGGTTCGGGCGTGTCAGCCGTGTCAGGTGTCAGCCCTCGCCGGGCGTCGCCCTCCGGCGGGAGCGGGTCAGGTGCCGTCAGGGGTCTGATCAGTGTCCTGACGACCACTCTGGCCTAGGGATTTTCTCCCGGCGATCACGCGCGCCGTCAGCCCTCGGCCGGGCTCCCCGGCTCGGCGATGACGTACGTGCCCTTCGCGGGCAGGGTGGCAACGAGTCCCCGCTCCCGCAGTTCCCGGACCGTCCGGCGCCACGTCCCGATGCTCGTGCTGTAGATCGAGAGGGCTTCCCGCTCGCCCGGCAGCCGGGCGCCGACGGGCAGCGTGCCGGAGGCGATGTCGGCGGCGACGGCGTCGGCGATCCTCACGTACTCGTACCTGGGCAGCTCGGTCATGATCACAGGCTTGCGCAGCCGGTAGCGGCCCGCATCACAGGAACGCGTCCGGACGCGTTGGGACGCAAGAGGACGCGGTAGGACGCAGTTCGCGCTACGTTGACCGATGGAAGACCCCGGCGAGGTGGCTAGACCTCCCGGGGCGTGGCCGACTAGCGAGGAGTCGACGTGCGCAAGAGTACGGATGAACCAGCGGCCGGGGCAGAGACCCCACCACTGGACCTGGAGACCATGCGGGCCACGGCCCGGCGGCTGCTGGCTCCGGATGCCGAACAGCCCACAGCCGAGGAGCTGTTGACCCTCGGGACCCTGCTCCGTGATCACATCCGGCAGCTCGTCCCCGAGGTGGAGAAGGCGGCCCTGCCGTTCCCCAAGGACGACGTACCGAGGGCGTGCGCGCTGGCGTGCGTCGGCGAGGCGTGCATGCGGCTCAGGATGGGCGAGGGGGACAACGACCGTCTGCGCCTGTCGGTCGTCACCAAGCTAGCTCGCTCGGTGAACGCGCTCTGTGATCACATGGTGAACCTGAGCGTGGTCGGCGAGTAGCCCACACAGACGACGGAGCCCGGCCGGAGGTGATGTCTACCGGCCGGGCTCCGTCACGTAGAGAAAGGCTCCGGAGCACAATTGCCGGCTCGACAACTCGGGAACGCATAGGAGCAGTTGAGCGCCCTTCCATTGTCGGTGGTGGGTACGACAATCCCATTCATGAGTGATGAGCTGCCGTCGCCCGACATGTCCGTCGCCCTCGACGCCCCGAAGAACAGCGCCATTGTCGCCGAATGGCTTCTGGGGACCACTGCCGTCCTCGCCCATCACCTGGGGGACACGGACTCGGCTCGGCTGATCGCCGACGTGACCACGGCGGAGATCCGGCTCTGGAACACGGAGTGGGGCCAGGAGGGCTACAGGGTCGTTCTGGTCGTGGATCCCAACCTGTACCCGACCTACGACGAGCCGGTACTGGAAAAGATCGCAGTGCACATGCGCGATGTGCTGTGGGGATCGAAGAAGCAGATTGAAGAGGTCGTTGCCCGGCCGTCGATCCCCCGGCTCGGCGTGGACTGGCGGAAGCAGATCCAGACGGCCAACGGCCCCAAGGCCAGTAACCAGGGACGCAAGCCCCAGCTTGAACCCCGCCATCCGATCGAGGATCAGTTCCACTTCACCAACGAGTGGGAGCTGGACGTGTACCGGGTGCTCAGGGAGCGCCAGGAGTCTCTGCCGGACAGCGAGACGATCGGCATCATGCCCCTCGGCGGGATGAGGGTACGCGGCTGGACCTTCGAGCCCGATCTGCTGATCACCTATCGCCGGTACGCCGGGGTGATCGAGATCGACGGTCCCCACCACAAGGGCCGGGCCGCCGCCGACCGGAGCCGCGACCGGCTGTTCCTGAACGCAGGGGTGAAGTACGTCGACCGCCTGAACGTCGAGGAAGTCAGCAGCCGTGCTGAGGTTGAGAAGTTCGTGGACAACTTCCTGACCCGGCTCACGCGCTAACAGCAGCACGGAGCCCCCGTCCAGTGACGGGGGCTCAGTCATGCCGTGAGGGACCGGGAACGGCGGGCCGATGGCGTTGGGCTGGTGGGGTGCTGAGCGGCCGGGAGACGGCCGCTCAGCGGCTCATCCACAGGATGATCCACACCCTGTGAGTCATGCCGTCACCCACTTGATCCGCTCCGTGACCGGCGCGGCCGTGCGGTTCGGTGCCCTGGTGATCCGCACCTGGCCGAGGAGTCCGGGCGTCAGCAGGAGAGCGGCCACGGCGCGCTGGCGCTGCACGTCGGCCGCCTTCCACCACTGCACGAGGTCGGCCCCGGGGTCGGCCGGGAGGACGTCGGCGAGCGGGTTGGGTGCGGTGAGCTTGTTGAGCTTCGCCTCCAGGGCGGCGATGTCCGTCTCCAGCTCCTCCATGTCGGCTATGCGCTGGAGCCGGGCTCGGGCCGTCTTGGGCTGGGGCGCCTCCTCCAGTTCCTTCAGCTCACCCCGGAGCCTCCTCAGTTCGGCCCGCACGTTCTCTTCGGCCGGGCTGGTCTCGGGGCTGCGGCTCAGGGCGGCGAGCCGGTGAGGGGCCGACAGGTACGCGAGGATCACTCCCAGTTCGCCGGTCTCCGGGTCACCGATGATGATCCGGTCCGTCTCCTCCTTGGGTACCCACACGTGGCCGTTGGGATGGCACTGGTACCCGAGGGCGGCCTTGCCGCCGTGCTTCCGGCGGTGCATGACGGCCATCGGTCCGCCGCACACGTCGCAGCGGAGCGTCATGGACAGCACGTGCTGGATGTGCGCGCCGGTGTACGTGCGTCGGGACGGGTCGGCCAGGATCTCCTGCACCCGCTCGAACAGCTCTCGGGAGACGATCGGGGTCCAGCCCTCCCACTGCTCGGGCACCAGCACGCCGTTGTGCTTGCGCAGGCCCGCGAACGCCGGGCGCAGCAGCATCGAGCGGAGGTTCTGGGGCGTGAAGGGCTGGCCGTCCTTGCGGGTCACGCCGCGCTCGCCCCAGTCCTTGGAGATGGCGTAGATCGGCTCCGGCAGCTTGTCCCCAGTGCCCGCGACCCGCTCGAACAGCTCCCAGACGAGAGGGCCCTCAACCGGGTCGGGGTGCTGTGCGACGGGCCGGGGTCGGCCGTCCACCACCTCGTACTCGCGCCGATAGCCGAAGGGCACCTGCCCCTGCGGGCGGCCCTCCCGGGCGGCGGAGTTGAGCCCGCGCAGCGTGCGGGCCGACAGGCGGCGAGCTTCCTTCTCCGCGTCGGCGATGCCGGTCACGAGGGAGTGCCGGTCGGCGTAGTTGCGGGGGTCGTAGGTACGCCCGTTCTCTCCCTCGGAGGTGACGTGGATCGAGTAACCGCGCGCCTCGCACGCTTCGATGAGCGACACGCCCCGGCCGGTCTCGCGGGCGAGTCGGCTGATCTCCCACAGGACGAGGATGTCACCAGGCTGCCCGAACGCGCCGGTGCGCAGGTCGGACAGCAGCCGCTCGAAGTCGTCGCGGGTCTTCTTGGCGTATTTGGAGGCGGAGCCGGTGTCCTTGTACGCCTCGCCCCATACCCAGGGGCCGTGCTCCTGTTCGGTGGCCAGGTTGTCGGTGTGCTGGTCGGTGATGCTGCGCGCGGTCTTGCCCTTGCCCTTGGAGACGCGCAGGTACTCGCGCGCGGTCCGTACTGCAACCTCTGTGGCGATGCGCTGTGTTGCGATCGTCATTGCCCGTGTCCCTCCCTGTGTGCCCTCTTTCACCCCCGATTCTGTCCTTGGGGACTAACGCCGAACCACGGGTCGGCGTACCAGGATCCGGAGCTCATACGGAAAGCGGCGCCGTGGCTTGCGCTGATCTCGTGCGGGAGGGGCAATCCCCACGGTCACTCAGCTCCCGGCACGGTCGCGGCGCTGCGGAGGAGGGCGCGATGGTGCTGCGCACCGACGAGGACGGGGCGATTGCCGTCGTAGGTGCGGGCGCCGGTCTGAGAGTGGCGAGAGACTGAGCACATGAATTCCGCACAGGCTGACGCCTATCTCCGCCGGATCGGGGTGGAGTATCCCGCTTGGCCCACCGTCGACGTGCTGCGCGAGCTGCATCTTCGGCATCTGCAGACCGTGCCGTTCGAGAACCTGTCGATCCACCTCGGCGAGGAGATCGTGCTCGAGGAGGGCCGGCTGCTGGACAAGATCGTCGGAGGGCGCAGGGGAGGTTTCTGCTACGAGCTCAACGGGGCGTTCGGGGCGTTGCTGGCGGCCCTCGGCTTCGATGTCACGCTGCTCGCCGCGCGGGTGTACGGGGAGGAGGAGCGGCTGGGGGTGCCGTACGCACATCTGGCGTTGCGGGTGCGGACGGTGGACGGGGGCGACTGGCTCGCGGACGTCGGTTTCGGGGCGAACAGCCACTGGCCGCTGGCGTTCGGGGAGCGGGGTGAGCAGCGGGATGCGGGCGGTGCGTTCCGGGTGATCGAGGCCGGGACGGATGCGGCAGGGGTTCGCGGGGGCGGCGATGCCGCGGAGTGCGGGGATCTCGACGTGCTGCGGGACGGCGAGCTCCAGTACCGGCTGGAGATGCGGCCGCGGGTGCTTGAGGACTTCACCGTCGGAGCCTGGTGGAACACCACCTCTCCCGCGTCGCACCTCGTGCGGTCGCTGGTGTGCTCGCGGGTCACGGAGGACGGCGGGCGGATCACGCTCAGCGGCAGCCGTCTGACGACGACGGCCCCCGACGGGAAGAAGGAGGTGGCGGAACTGGCGGGAGACGAGGAGGTGCTGGAGACGTACCGCAAGCGGTTCGGGATCGAGCTGGACCGGGTGCCCACGGTCCGAGCGGCCTCGGACGACGGGCGGTGACCTGCGTCTTCGACGGCGGCCCCGGCGTCGGGCGGAGCGGCCGTAGCGGAAAATGACGTGGTGAGCGATGTGAGACATGTGCTGGTGCTGCCCGACCGCGATGCCGCGGAAGAGGTGGCGGAGGCGCTCGGGGCGCGGTTCGGGCTGGACGAGGAACCGCGGATCGTCCGGGACGCGCTGGCCGGCGAGGACGACGCCGAGGACGCGCAGTGGCTGGTGGTGCTGCGGGACGAGGCCGAGGTCCTCGATGCCGGGCAGCTGGACGAGTTCGTGGGGGAGTGGGACGGCTGGCGGGAGGAGCCGTAGCGCCGGGGTGGCGACCCGAGGTCCGGCCGCGGACGGAGGGCGGCCGGGCCGGGTTGTCAGTGGCCCGTGGGATGCTTTCCGTGATGGCCAAGAAGACCGCGACCGATGACCTCCTCGCCCCCGTGACCCTTGCCGTGGGCCAGGAGGACCTCCTGCTCGACCGTGCCGTGCAGGAGGTGGTGGCCGCCGCCCGGGCCTCCGACGCCGACACGGACGTACGGGATCTGACCTCGGACCAGCTGCAGCCGGGCACGCTCGCCGAGCTGACGAGTCCTTCGCTGTTCGCCGAGCGCAAGGTCGTGGTCGTCCGCAACGCGCAGGATCTGTCGGCCGACACGATCAAGGAGCTGAAGGGGTACTTCGCCGCGCCCGCGGAGGAGATCACCCTTGTACTGCTGCACGCGGGCGGCGCGAAGGGCAAGGGACTGCTCGACGCCGCGCGCAAGGCGGGGGCACGCGAGGTCGCCTGCCCGAAGATGACCAAGCCGGCCGACCGGCTGGCGTTCGTGCGCGGGGAGTTCCGGGCGCAGGGACGTTCGGCGACGCCGGAGGCGTGCCAGGCGCTCGTGGACGCGATCGGGAGCGATCTGCGGGAGCTGGCGTCGGCGGTGTCCCAGCTGGTGGCGGACGTCGAGGGCACGATCGACGAGGCAGTGGTCGGCCGCTATTACACCGGGCGGGCCGAGGCGTCGAGCTTCACCGTGGCGGACCGGGCGGTCGAGGGCCGGGCCGCGGAGGCGCTGGAGGCGCTCAGATGGTCGCTGGCCACGGGCGTGGCGCCGGTGCTGATCACGAGTGCGCTCGCGCAGGGCGTGCGGGCCATCGGCAAGCTGTCGTCGGCGCGCGGCGGGCGTCCCGCGGACCTCGCCCGGGAGCTGGGCATGCCGCCCTGGAAGATCGACCGGGTCCGCCAGCAGATGCGGGGCTGGACACCGGAAGGGGTGGCGGTCGCTCTGCGGGCGGTCGCGGAGGCCGACGCGGGCGTGAAGGGCGGCGGGGACGATCCGGAGTACGCCCTGGAGAAGGCGGTCGTCACGATCGCGCGGGCGGCGCGCTCCAGAGGCCGGGGCTAGTCGCGGGCTTCCGCCCGGGGCGGCATCGTGCAGGCACACCGAAGGCCCCGACCGCTCACCCTGGGGAAGGGCGGTGGCGGGGCCTTCGGTTCAAGCTCGTGGGCTCGTACCCGCGTGGCGAACGCAGGCCGCGTACGAACCCGGGGTGCCGGATGGGAGCGGATGAGAGAGGGCCCGCTCGATTCCTTCCGGCGTCAAATCAAGTGTCAGCCCTTGAGGGACGCGACCTTGGTGGCCAGCGCCGACTTCTTGTTGGCGGCCTGGTTCTTGTGGATGACGCCCTTCGAGACAGCCTTGTCGAGCTGACGCGCGGCAGCGCGCTGGAGCTCGGTGGCCTTCCCGGCGTCACCCGCGGCAGCGGCCTCGCGGGCCTTGCGGATCGCGGTCTTGAGCGAGGACTTGACGGCCTTGTTGCGAAGGCGCGCCTTCTCGTTCGTCTTGTTCCGCTTGATCTGGGACTTGATGTTCGCCACGAATGAGCCTTTTCAGGTTCAGGCACGCGGGACTGGGAGCCTCACGCACCGATGATTTCTTGAAGTCGTGCCTCGCGCTGAGAGGGCATGAGGCACAGCCACCCAGGCTACCAGCCGCCTTCGGGCGGCCCAAACCAGCCGCAGAGGCCCCCGGGCGTCGCCCGATCCGGCCGTCCGGCCCGTCACGACACGGCCCAAAACGGTCGCAGCCTCCCGCGCGTGGGACGATGGAGGCTACGTATCGATCCGACCCGAGACCGCAGACACTGCGGACGCCTCAAGAATCAGGACCCTGCGTGCCCGCCACTCCTAGCCATGTGCCCGAGCCGAGCCGTACCGACCCGGCACTGATCCGCAACTTCTGCATCATCGCGCACATCGACCACGGCAAGTCCACGCTCGCCGACCGGATGCTCCAGCTGACCGGTGTCGTCGAGCAGCGGCAGATGCGCGCTCAGTACCTCGACCGCATGGACATCGAGCGCGAGCGCGGCATCACGATCAAGTCCCAGGCGGTGCGTCTGCCGTGGGCCCCGACCCACGATCCGGGCAACACGCACATCCTGAACATGATCGACACCCCTGGGCACGTCGACTTCACCTACGAGGTCTCGCGGTCGCTCGCCGCGTGCGAGGGGACGATCCTCCTCGTTGACGCCGCCCAGGGCATCGAGGCCCAGACCCTCGCCAACCTCTACCTGGCGATGGAGAACGACCTCACGATCATCCCCGTCCTCAACAAGATCGACCTGCCGGCCGCGCAGCCCGAGAAGTTCGCCGAGGAGCTCGCGAATCTCGTCGGCTGCGAGCCCGGCGACGTGCTCAGGGTCTCCGCCAAGACGGGCCTCGGCGTCGAGGCCCTGCTGGACAAGGCCGTCGAGCAGATCCCGGCGCCGGTCGGCGTCGCGGACGCGCCCGCCCGCGCGATGATCTTCGACTCGGTATACGACTCCTACCGGGGCGTCGTCACCTATGTCCGTGTCGTCGACGGACAGCTCAACAAGCGCGAGCGCATCAAGATGATGTCCACCAACGCGACCCACGAGCTGCTGGAGATCGGTGTCAGCTCGCCCGAGATGCTCCCGGCCGACGGGCTCGGGGTCGGCGAGGTGGGTTACCTCATCACCGGTGTGAAGGACGTCCGTCAGTCCAAGGTCGGTGACACGATCACCAGCCAGGCCAAGGGGGCCCAGGAAGCCCTCGGCGGTTACAAGGACCCGAAGCCGATGGTCTTCTCGGGTCTGTACCCGCTCGACGGCTCCGACTACCCGAACCTGCGCGAGGCCCTCGACAAGCTCCAGCTCAACGACGCCGCGCTCGTCTACGAGCCGGAGACCTCCGCCGCCCTCGGCTTCGGCTTCCGTGTCGGCTTCCTCGGCCTGCTCCACCTTGATGTGGTTCGCGAGCGTCTGGAGCGCGAGTTCGGGCTCGACCTGATCGCCACCGCGCCCAACGTGGTCTACCGCGTGATCATGGAGGACGGCACCGAACACATCGTCACCAATCCGAGCGAGTTCCCCGAGGGCAAGCTCGACGAGGTCTACGAGCCGGTCGTGCGGGCCACGATCCTCGCGCCCACCGAGTTCATCGGCGCGATCATGGAGCTGTGCCAGACCCGCCGCGGCACGCTGCTCGGCATGGACTACCTGTCCGAGGACCGAGTCGAGATCCGCTACACGCTCCCGCTCGCCGAGATCGTCTTCGACTTCTTCGACCAGCTGAAGTCCAAGACCCGCGGTTATGCGTCGCTGGACTACGAGCCCACCGGCGAGCAGAACAGCTCCCTGGTCAAGGTGGACATCCTGCTGCACGGCGACAAGGTGGACGCCTTCTCGGCGATCACCCACAAGGACCAGGCGTACGCCTACGGTGTCCGGCTCGTCGCCAAGCTGAAGGAGATGATCCCGCGGCAGAACTTCGAGGTGCCGGTCCAGGCCGCCGTCGGCTCCCGGGTGATCGCCCGCGAGACCATCCGCGCCATCCGCAAGGACGTCCTCGCCAAGTGCTACGGCGGTGACATCTCCCGTAAGCGGAAGCTGCTGGAGAAGCAGAAGGAGGGAAAGAAGCGGATGAAGATGGTGGGTTCCGTGGAGGTTCCCCAGGAGGCCTTCATCGCCGTCCTGAGCAGCGATGACAGTGCGGGGTCGGCCAAGGGCAAGAAGTAACCGAGGGATACCCGGAAAACCGGCCGAACAGGGGCCCGTCGTACGAAAGTGCGACGGGCCCTGTGCGCGTACCCGGTCGCTCTCTGTAGGAAGTGACACGCCACCGCCCCTTACGAACCGGCCGGTCGGGCTCTACCCTGATCTCTGCTCGGTAGTTACTCGCGAGTTAAACAAGTGCGCCGGAGTGACGCCGGTCGCCATGAGCCAGTCGCATCGAGCCATCAGTATTGAGTCATCGAGTCAGCTGCACTGAGTCAGCCGCACCGTCGCGGGCCCCGGAGGATGTCGTGAGCGACACACAGACTTTGATCGAGAACCGTCCGCCGTCCGTGGCGGCCCTCTTTCTGGAGCGCGTGGCGGCAACGCCCGAGGCAGAGGCCTACCGCTACCCCGTACCCCCGGCCTCAGGTGAGGGCCCGGACGAATGGAAGTCGCTGAGCTGGGCCGAGGCCGCGGAGCGGGTCTACTCCATCGCGGCCGGACTGATCGAGCTGGGTGTGCAGCCGGAGCAGCGGGTGGCGCTCGCCTCCTCGACGCGGGTCGAATGGATCCTCGCCGACCTGGGCATCCTGTGCGCCGGCGCGGCCACGTCGACCGTCTACCCGCAGACCAACGCCGAGGAGTCGGCCTTCATCCTCTCCGACTCCGAGAGCAAGGTGCTCATCGCGGAGAACGCGGAGCAGCTGGCCAAGGCCCGGGAGAGGCGCGCCGAGCTGCCCGAGCTGACCCATGTCGTGGTGATCGACCCCAAGGGCGTCGAGACCGGCGACTGGGTGCTCACCCTCGCCGAGCTGGAGACCCGGGGCGCCGCCTATCTGGAGAAGCACCCCGAGCTGATCAAGGAGCGGGTCGGCGCGATCACCAAGGACCAGCTCGCCACCCTCATCTACACCTCCGGTACCACCGGCCGCCCCAAGGGTGTGCGCCTGCCGCACGACAACTGGGCGTACATGGCGAAGGCGATCGCGGCGACCGGGCTGGTCGGCAGCGACGACGTGCAGTACCTGTGGCTGCCGCTCGCGCACGTCTTCGGCAAGGTGCTCACCTCCGGTCAGATCGAGGTGGGGCACGTCACCGCCGTCGACGGCCGGGTCGACAAGATCATCGAGAATCTGCCGGTCGTTCAGCCGACGTACATGGCGGCCGTGCCGCGCATCTTCGAGAAGGTCTACAACGGGGTCGCGGCCAAGGCACGGGCCGGCGGCGCGGCCAAGTACCGCATCTTCCAGTGGGCAGCCGAGGTCGCACGCGAGTACGCCAAGGTCTCCCAGGACAACTTCCGCCGGACCGGTACCCACGCCGTGCCCTTCAGCCTGGGCGCCAAGCACAAGGTGGCCGACGCGCTCGTCTACGCCAAGATCCGAGAGGCCTTCGGCGGCCGGCTGCGCGCCTGCGTCTCCGGTTCCGCGGCCCTCGCACCCGAGATCGGGTACTTCTTCGCCGGCGCCGGTATCCACATCCTTGAGGGCTACGGCCTCACCGAGTCCTCCGCGGCCTCCTTCGTGAACCCGGGCGAGGCGTACCGCACGGGCACGGTCGGCAAGCCGCTGCCCGGCACCGAGGTGCGCATCGCGGACGACGGCGAGATCCTGCTGCGCGGCCCGGGCATCATGGAGGGCTACCACGGGCTGCCCGAGAAGACCGACGAGGTCCTCGAGGCGGACGGCTGGTTCCACACCGGCGACATCGGTGAACTCTCCCCCGACGGCTACCTGCGCATCACGGACCGCAAGAAGGACCTCATCAAGACGTCCGGAGGCAAGTACATCGCGCCGGCCGAGGTCGAGGGCCAGTTCAAGGCGGTGTGCCCGTACGTCTCCAACATCCTGGTGCACGGCGCCGACCGGAACTTCTGCACCGCGCTGATCGCCCTGGACGAGGTGGCCCTCCTGGAGTGGGCGAAGGAGAACGGCCTGGGTGGCAGGTCGTACGCCGAGGTCGTCGCCGCGCCCGCCACGGTCGAGATGGTCAACGGCTATGTGAAGCAGCTCAACGACGGCCTCCAGCGCTGGCAGACCGTCAAGAAGTTCCGGCTGCTGCCGCGGGACCTCGACGTCGAGCACGGGGAGATCACGCCGAGCCTGAAGCTGAAGCGGCCGGTCGTGGAGCGGGAGTACAAGCACCTGATCGACGAGATGTACGCAGGGGCGCGCGAAGCGTAGGGCTGCCTCGGGCGGTGCCATCGGCCGTGGCCGACGGCACCGCTTCGCGTTCCCCGCGCTCCCGGCCACCGGCCGCCGCAGCTTTCGGACGTGGTTGCGGGACTCCGCCGGGTCCTGGGGCCGCCGCCCCGGCAGTGGTCCAGCGCCTCGGCGCGGCCACCCGGCCCGGCCCCTCCTCGGCTGCATCTGGAGCCGCCGTCCGGGGTGGCTGTCCCCGTCATGAGCAAAGGGCGCCGTTCCGATGCTCGAATCTGTCCGTCTTCGAACACATCTGTAGCACGGTTCTCACTCATAGCGACCCACTTCGGTAACTCGACGCTTATGGGCGTGCCCGATCTGTCACTCTGTCCGCATTGTCAGACGCGTAATCGTCCGAACCGCTCGGGGAGCCGTCCATGCGGGGCATTCCCACGCAACGGGAGACCGTCTCCCGTGCCCCTGATGCGCCTGTGCAAGAAGGCGCGGGGCTGCACACGGTGGTGCGTGCGACGCTGCCAGGGGGACCGCTCGCGGCCGGCTCGGCCCGCCGGCTGGTACACGCCGCCCTGTCCGCCTGGGCACGGGCCGCCGAGCCCGACACCTTCACGAAACGGCTGACCGACGACGCGCTGGTGGTCGTCAGCGAGCTCGTCACCAACGCCGTCGTACACGCGGGCACGGACGTCGACGTGGCCTGCCGTCTCGAGAACACGGACGACGAGCCGACCGGCCTCGTCGTCGAGGTCTCCGACCACCACCCCTCCCGCGCGGTACGGGACGACGGCGCCGAACGCCCCTACGGCCTACCGGAGTACGGCCGCGGGCTGCGGCTCGTGTCCACGCTCTCCACGGCCTGGGGGATCACCTACCGCACCGGCAGCAAGACGGTCTGGGCACTGCTGCCCCTCGACCACGTCCTCGAGGCCGAGGACGAGCTCGAGGCCTACGCCGGTGACGGCGCCCTGGAACGCGGGCTGAACGCGGCCGAGATACTCGGACCCGAGCTCCCCGCCTTCACCGAGCCGGCCCGCGCCGTGTACGACCGGGACTGGCGGGGCCGCGGCGCGCTCTCCTTCCTCGCCGAGGCCTCCGACCTGCTCGCCGGACAGCTCGACGAGGACCTGGTCGCCGCGCTCGCCGGACAGCTCCTGGTGCCGCGGCTCGCCGACTGGTGCGCGGTCTGGCTGGAGGACGAGGCGACCGGCTGGCACCGGCCCGAGGCAGCGATCGCCGCCGGGCCCCGGCTCGCGCGCGTCTGGCACGGCAGCGAGAACCGCATCGAGGAACTGCGCCGCGCCCTGGAGAAGGATCCGCCCCGGCTGCCCGAGGCGGTGCGCTCCAGGGCGGTGCCCGTGCCCTGGCCGGGCGCGGCGCTCGGCCCGCGGGGTGCGACCGGGGCGGCGCTCGCGTACCGGCTGATCGCGGGCGGCCGGCCGCTGGGCACGCTCGTCATCGGGCGGGCCAGGCTGCTGCGTTTCCCCGACGAGATCACCGGGCTCGTGGAGGACCTGAGCCGCCGGGTGGCGCTGGCCATCGGCGCGGCCCGGCAGTACGCACGCCAGGCCACCATCAGCCGGGTGCTGCAGCGCGGGCTGCTGCCGGGCGCGGTCGCCGAGATCCCCCGGGTGCGCAGCGCGCTCGTGTACGAGCCCTGCGACAAGGGCGGCGGACCGAGCGGCGACTTCTACGACATCTTCCCGGCCGGCGCCGGACGCTGGTGCTTCGCCCTCGGCGACGTCCAGGGCAAGGGTCCCGAGGCGGCCGTCGTGATCGGGCTGGCCCGGCCCTGGCTGCGGCTGCTGGCCCGCGAGGGCTACGCGGTCCCCGACGTGCTGGACCGCCTCAACCAGCTTCTGCTGGACGATGCGACGGAGGCCTCCGACGCGGCGGCGCGGGCCCTGGTGGCCGCGGGCGCGCCGGTGCCGGTCATCGACGACGGCCCGCACGCCCGCTTCCTCTCGCTCCTGTACGGCGAGCTGGTCCCCTTCGAGGGCGGAGTGCGCTGCACGCTGGCCGCCGCCGGGCACCCGCTGCCGCTGCTGCTGGGCCCGAGCGGCGGCGTACGGGCCATGGCGCGGTCGCAGACGCTGCTCGGGGTCGTCGAGGACGTGGCGTACACCTGCGAGACCTTCGAGCTGCATCCCGGCGACAGCCTGCTCTGCGTCACGGACGGGGTGACCGAGCGGCGCAGCGGCCCCCACCAGTTCGACGACGAGGACGGGCTGGCTGCCGCGCTCGCGGGCTGCGCCGGGCTGAGCGCGGAGCTGATCGCGGAGCGGATCAGGAGGCTGGTGCACGAGTTCGGCGAGCAGCCGCCGGAGGACGACCTGGCGCTGCTGGTGTTGCAGGCGCAATGAGCGCCTCATCAGCACAGCCGGGTTGTCTCGGCGGTACGGGACAATGGGGGACATGCCTTCCGCACTCCCCGACGGCGAGCCCGTCCCCGACGACGGGGCGCTGCCCGCGCGCGCCCTGGCCGGAGCCGTCGAGCGCCCCCTCGGGTTCTACCTCCACGTGCCGTACTGCGCCACGCGCTGCGGCTACTGCGACTTCAACACCTACACCGCGACGGAGCTGCGCGGCACGGGCGGAGTGCTGGCGTCCCGCGACAACTACGCCGAGACGCTGATCGACGAGATCCGCCTGTCCCGCAAGGTGCTGGGCGACGACCCGCGCGAGGTCCGCACGGTCTTCGTCGGGGGCGGCACGCCGACGCTGCTGGCCGCGGAGGATCTCGTACGGATGCTGGGGTCGATCCGCGACGAGTTCGGGCTCGCGGACGACGCGGAGGTGACGACGGAGGCGAACCCGGAGTCGGTCGACGAGCGCTATCTGGCCACGCTCCGGGAGGGCGGCTTCAACCGGATCTCCTTCGGCATGCAGAGCGCGCGCCCGCACATCCTGAAGATCCTGGACCGCACGCACACCCCGGGCCGGCCCGAGGCCTGCGTGGCCGAGGCGCGGGCGGCGGGCTTCGAGCATGTGAACCTGGACCTGATCTACGGCACGCCGGGGGAGTCGGACGACGACTGGCGGGCATCGCTGGACGCGGCGCTGGGCGCGGGTCCCGACCACATATCGGCGTACGCGCTGATCGTCGAGGAGGGCACCCAGCTCGCGCGCCGCATCCGCCGGGGCGAGATTCCGATGACGGACGACGACGTCCACGCGGACCGCTATCTGATCGCGGACGAGGCGCTGGGGGCCGCGGGCTACGACTGGTACGAGGTCTCGAACTGGGCCACGTCCGAGGCGGGTCGCTGCCTCCACAACGAGCTGTACTGGCGCGGCGCCGACTGGTGGGGCGCGGGCCCCGGCGCGCACAGCCATGTGGGCGGCGTGCGCTGGTGGAACGTGAAGCATCCGGGGGCGTACGCGGCGGCACTGGCGGCGGGGCGGTCGCCGGGCGCCGGACGGGAGGTCCTGTCGGAGGAGGACCGCCGGGTGGAGCGCATCCTGCTGGAGCTGCGGCTGCGGGAGGGAGTGCCGCTGTCCCTGCTGCGGGAGGAGGGGCTGGCGGCGTCGCGCCGTGCCCTGGCGGACGGGCTCCTGGAGGAGAAGCCGTACGGGGAGGGACGAGCGGTGCTGACACTGCGCGGACGGCTGCTGGCGGACGCGGTGGTACGGGACCTGGTGGACTGATCACCCAGCCGGGGGAACCACTGCGGAGCAGCGGTTCGATCCGGTGCCGCTGCCGATCGTGGGGATCGACCTCGGCACCAGCCGGTTCGGCACCCTGCCGCCGCTCACGGTTGCGCCGTGGCGAAGTCGATCAGCTCCTCCACGCGGCCCAGCAGCTCCGGCTCCAGGTCCTTGTAGGACCGCACCCGCGACAGGATCCGCTGCCACGCCTCGCCCGTGTTCTCCGGCCAGCCCAGAGCCCGGCACACGCCCTTCTTCCAGTCCTGCCCGTGCGGGATGCGCGGCCACTCCGGGATGCCCAGGGCCGCGGGCTTCACCGCCTGCCAGATGTCGATGTAGGGGTGGCCCACCACCAGTGCGTGCTCGCTCGTCACCGACTCGGCGATGCGCCACTCCTTGGTGCCGGGGACCAGATGGTCCACCAGCACGCCGAGGCGGGCGTCGGGGCCGGGCGCGAAGGACGACACGATGGACGGCAAGTCGTCGACGCCCTCCAGGTACTCGACCACCACGCCCTCGATGCGCAGGTCGTCGCCCCACACCTTCTCGACCAGTTCCGCGTCGTGGCGGCCCTCCACATAGATACGGCCGGCGCGGGCCACCCGCGCGCGGGCCCCGGGGACGGCCACCGAGCCCGAGGCCGTATGCGTGGGACGCGCCGGAACCTTCGACGGGCGCACCAGCGTCACCACCCGGCCCTCCAGCAGGAAGCCCCCGGGTTCGAGCGGGAACACCCGGTGCTTGCCGAAGCGGTCCTCCAGGGTCACCGTGCCCGCCTCGCAGCGGATCACCGCGCCGCAGAAGCCGGTGCGCGGCTCCTCGACCACCAGACCGGGATCCGCCGGGACCTCCGGGACGGGCTTGGGCTTCTTCCACGGCGGAGTCAGGTCCGGCGAGTACTGGCGCATTCGGATGACGATAGGAGAAGCCGGAGGCCAGGTTCTACGACACGCCGAAACGCGCCGCCAACTCGTCGCGCTGCGCCCGCACGAACCCCGCGTCCACCACCGCGCCGTGCCCGGGCACATACACCGCGTCCTCCCCGCCCAGCTTCAACAGCCGGTCCAGGGCCGCAGGCCAGTGGGAGGGCACCGCGTCCGGGCCCGCCTGGGGGTCGCCCGACTCCTCCACGAGGTCGCCGCAGAAGACGATCTCCCGCTCCCCGGGGACGAGGACCACGAGGTCGTGGGCCGTGTGGGCGGGTCCCACGTTCGCCAGCAGCACCCGCAGCCCGCCCAGGTCCAGGGTCCACTCGCCCGAGACCTGATGGCGCGGAGGCACCAGGAGGTCGGCCGCCTCGGCCGCCACCTCCGCGTCCAGGCCGTTGCGCACCGCGTCCGCGACCAGTTCGCTCCGCTCGTGGACGAACACCGTGTCGATGCCCGCCGCGCCGAACGCCTCGGCGTCCGCGAAGGCCGCCGCACCGAAGACATGGTCGAAGTGGGGGTGGGTGAGCGCGAGATGGGTCACACGCCGGTCCCCGCCGAGGGTCGAGAGCAGCCGCAGCGCCTCGGTACGCAACCGCGCGCCCTCGCCTGGGCTGGAGCCCGCGTCGACCATCAGCGCCCCGTGCTCGCCGACCACCAGTCCCGCCGTGCAGTCCCAGCCCGGAAGCCGCGTGCGCCCCGCTCCCGGACCGAGCGCCTCCCACCCGGACCCTTCCCACAGCACCGTCATGCGCCGACGCTATCGGCAGGCGCCCGATCCGGCAGGACAGCCCAGGACAGGTCGGTACACGTCGGTACGACGGCGCCGCCCGGCCTTGCCGGGTGCGTACCCGACCGCCGTACACTTGCTCCGGGATGCTGGCACTCGTACACGCAGAGTGCCAGGGGAGCGTCAAGGGGACGACTCAGACGACTCACTGGAGGTGTGCGCGATGCTCAGTGAACGCAGGCTCGAAGTGCTGCGCGCCATCGTCCAGGACTACGTCGGTACCGAGGAGCCGGTGGGTTCCAAGGCGCTCACCGAGCGGCACCAGCTCGGTGTCTCCCCGGCCACCGTCCGCAACGACATGGCCGCGCTGGAGGAGGAGGGGTACATCGCCCAGCCGTACACCAGCGCCGGACGCATCCCCACGGACAAGGGCTACCGCCTCTTCGTGGACAAGCTCGCGGCCGTCAAGCCGATGAGCCCGCCCGAGCGGCGCGCGATCCAGAACTTCCTGGAGGGCGCGGTCGACCTCGACGACGTGGTGACGCGCACCGTGCGGCTGCTCGCACAGCTCACCCGGCAGGTCGCCGTCGTGCAGTACCCGTCCCTGACGCGCTCGACGGTGCGCCATGTGGAGCTGCTGTCGATGGCACCCGCGCGGCTGATGCTCGTGCTGATCACGGACACCGGCCGGGTCGAGCAGCGCATGATCGACTGCCCGGCGCCGTTCGGAGAAACGTCTCTCGCCGATCTGCGCGCGCGTCTCAACAGCAGGGTCGTGGGCCGCCGCTTCGCGGACGTTCCGCAGCTGGTCCAGGACCTGCCGGAGGCCTTCGACGAACCGGAGGACCGCGGCACGGTCTCGACGGTGCTCGCCACCCTTCTGGAGACGCTCGTGGAGGAGACCGAGGAGCGGCTGATCATCGGCGGCACCGCCAATCTCACCCGCTTCGCGCATGACTTCCCTCTCACCATCCGTCCCGTCCTCGAGGCACTCGAGGAACAGGTCGTGCTGCTCAAGTTGCTGGGAGAGGCGAAGGATCCGGCCATGCGCGTGCGTATCGGGCACGAGAACGCCCACGAGGGACTCAACTCCACGTCCATCGTCTCGGTGGGCTACGGTTCGGGCGGCGAAGCAGTAGCGAAACTCGGCGTGGTCGGACCGACCCGCATGGATTACCCGGGAACGATGGGAGCGGTACGAGCGGTGGCACGGTACGTCGGACAGATCCTGGCGGAGTCGTAAGTGGCCACGGACTACTACGCCGTACTCGGCGTGCGCCGCGACGCGTCGCAGGATGAGATCAAGAAGGCGTTCCGTCGGCTCGCCCGCGAGCTGCACCCGGACGTCAATCCCGATCCCAAGACGCAGGAGCGGTTCAAGGAGATCAACGCCGCCTACGAGGTCCTCTCGGACCCGCAGAAGAAGCAGGTCTACGACCTCGGCGGCGACCCCCTGTCCCAGTCGGGCGCGGCCGGTGCGGGCGGCTTCGGTGCGGGCGGCTTCGGAAACTTCTCCGACATCATGGACGCGTTCTTCGGCACGGCGTCGCAGCGCGGACCGCGCTCGCGTACCCGCCGGGGGCAGGACGCCATGATCCGGCTCGACATCGAGCTCGACGAGGCTGCCTTCGGCACGACGAAGGACATCCAGGTCGACACGGCCGTCGTCTGCAATACCTGCAACGGTGAGGGCGCGGCGCCCGGCACATCCGCGCAGACCTGTGACATGTGCCGCGGCCGCGGTGAGGTCTCCCAGGTCACGCGGTCCTTCCTGGGCCAGGTCATGACCTCCCGGCCGTGTCCCCAGTGCCAGGGCTTCGGCACCATCGTTCCGAACCCGTGCCCGGAGTGCGCGGGCGACGGGCGGGTGCGCTCGCGCCGGACACTCACGGTCAAGATCCCCGCGGGTGTCGACAACGGCACGCGGATCCAGCTCGCGGGCGAGGGCGAGGTCGGCCCCGGTGGCGGTCCCGCCGGCGACCTGTACGTCGAGATCCACGAACTGCCGCATTCGGTCTTCCAGCGTCGCGGTGACGACCTGCACTGCACGGTCACCATCCCGATGACGGCGGCCGCCCTCGGCACCAAGGTCCCGCTGGAGACGCTGGACGGCCTGGAGGAAGTCGACATCCGTCCCGGCACCCAGTCCGGGCAGTCGATCCCGCTGCACAGCCGTGGTGTCACACACCTGCGCGGCGGTGGCCGGGGCGACCTGGTCGTGCACGTCGAGGTACAGACCCCGTCGAAGCTGGACCCAGAACAGGAGCGGCTCCTCAGGGAGTTGGCGCAGCTGCGCGGCGAGGAGCGCCCGCAGGGCCACTTCCAGCCGGGGCAGCAGGGACTGTTCTCGCGGCTGAAGGACGCGTTCAACGGGCGGTGACCCGTGGAGTGGCCACCCGGCGTCGGTGACGCACCCGGCGCCGCGGTGGCCGTACTGGAGGCTGCCGTGCCGAAGCTCCCGCTTCGGCCTGAACGGCATCGTTCTCGATCTCTCCACTTCGCTCGAGCAGGGGTACTTCCTGACGGGCCGGTTGCGCCTGGACTGGGCTGAATCGTGCCGCCCGTGGACCGGATCGTGCCGATCGCGGACGTCCGGCCACCACCTCTGACCCGCTGCCTCTTCCCCTGGCATATGCCAGGGGACGGCCGGATTCGGACTTGTTCCAAGGACGTGGCAACATGCCGTCATGTCCTCCGCGCTGACCGATCTTCTCCGTCATCCGATCGTGCAGGCCCCCATGGCGGGCGGCGTCTCCGTCCCCGCTCTCGCCGCGGCCGTGTCCGACGCCGGCGGCCTGGGGTTCCTCGCCGCCGGCTACAAGACCGCCGATGGGATGTACCAGGAGATCAAGCAGCTCAGGGGGCTGACGGGCAGCGCCTTCGGGGTGAACCTGTTCATGCCGCAGCCCGACCACTCCGACCGCGCCGCCGTCGAGGTCTACGCCGAGCAGCTCGCCGGCGAGGCCGCCTGGTACGAGACCGAACTGGGCGATCCCGACAGCGGACGCGACGACGGCTACGACGCCAAGCTGGCCGTCCTCCTCGACAACCCGGTCCCCGTGGTCTCCTTCCACTTCGGGGTGCCCGAGCCGGGGGCCCTGGACTCCCTTCGGCGTGTGGGCACCTTCACGCTGGTCACCGCGACGACCGCGGACGAGGCCCTCGCGGTGCAGGAGGCGGGCGCCGACGCGGTGATCGTGCAGGGTGTCGAGGCCGGCGGCCACCAGGGCACCCACCGGGACATCCAGGAGAACGACGGGTCCGGCATCGGACTGCTCTCGCTCGTCGGGCAGGTGCGCGAGGTCGTACGGATCCCGATCGTGGCGGCCGGCGGCATCATGCGCGGCAGCCAGATCGCCGCGGTGCTCGCGGCGGGCGCGAGCGCGGCGCAGCTCGGCACCGCGTTCCTGGCCACGCCCGAATCCGGCGCGCACCCCCTGCACAAGCAGGCGCTGACCGACCCGCTCTTCGTCCGCACGGAGCTGACGCGCGCGTTCTCCGGACGCCCGGCACGCGGTCTGCTCAACCGGTTCATGCGCGAGCACGGGCCCTACGCGCCCGCCGCGTACCCCGAGATCAACCACCTCACCTCGACGCTGCGCAAGGCGGCCGCCAAGGCGGGCGACGCGCAGGGCATGGGGCTGTGGGCCGGGCAGGGGCACCGTCTGGCCCGCGAACTGCCCGCCGCGCAGCTGGTGGAGGTGCTCGCGGCGGAACTCGCGGCGGCGACAGCGTTGTCGAGGGGAGGTGCCGGGCGATGACGGCTCCCGTCTTCGTCGTGGAGCAACTCGACGGAATCGGACCGGAGTTCGTACTCGACGGGCCGGAGGGGCGGCACGCCGTCTCGGTGAAGCGGCTGCGGCCCGGTGAGGACGTGGTCCTCACCGACGGGCGCGGACGGTGGACCGAAGGGGTGGTGAAGGCGGCCGAGGGCAAGGACCGGCTGGTGGTCATGGACCTGGAGTCCCTGCATGAGGAGCCCCCGGCGCCCGTTCGCATCACCGTCGTCCAGGCCCTGCCCAAGGGCGACCGGGGCGAGTTGGCCGTGGAGACCATGACCGAGGTCGGGGTGGACGCGATCGTCCCGTGGGCGGCGGCCCGGTGCATCACGCAGTGGAAGGGCGACCGCGGGCTCAAGGCGCTCGGCAAATGGCGGGCAACCGCCCGGGAGGCGGGCAAGCAGTCCCGCCGGGTGCGCTTCCCCGAGGTCGCGGACGCGGCGACCACCAAGCAGGTCGCGGCACTCCTCGCCGAAGCCGATTTCGCCGCGGTCCTGCACGAGAGCGGCGACGAGCCCCTGGCGACCGTGGAGCTCCCCACCCGGGGTGAGATCGTGCTGGTCGTCGGACCCGAGGGAGGCGTCGCCCCGGAGGAGCTGGCGCAGTTCGGGGAGTCGGGTGCGCGGGCGTTCCGGCTGGGGCATACCGTCCTGCGGACATCGACCGCGGGGACCGTGGCGGCCGCGCTGCTGCTCGGCCGCACGGGCCGCTGGTCCTGACATCCGGGGAACGCCGTGGAACTCGCCCAAGTACGGCTGCTGGTCACCGACTTCCCCCGCTGCTACCGGTTCTACGCCGAGGTCCTCGGCCTCGAACCCCAGTCGGGAGCGGTGAACGGGCCCTACGAGAAGTTCAGCCCCGCCACCGGCTCGGCGGGCATCGCGCTGCAGGACCGGGCGATGATGGCCGGGATCCTCGGCGAACTGGGTGAGGAGCCGGTGGGCCACCGCTCACTGGTGGTGCTGCGCGTGGACGACCTCGACGCGTACTGCGAGCAGGCGACGTCCCGCGGCGCCACGGTGGTGCACGGTCCGGCCCCGATGACCGACCGCATGCGTGTCGCCCATCTCAGGGATCCCGAGGGGAACCTGATCGAGCTTCAGGAGTGGCTGCTGCTCCGCCCCTGACGGCGCGTCGGCAGAGGGCCCGCAGCGATTCCGCCCCATCGGAACCGCTGCTCGCACCGGGGAACACGGGCTCCCGGGTGGCCGTATGCGCCCTACCGTCGACGGCGCGAGGGTGGCAATCTGCCGTCCATGGTGGCATTGAGACGTATTGGGCGGCGGCCGGCGGGGCGGCGGGCCGTGGTGGTCACCGGCGTCGTGGCGGCCGTCATGGGCGGAGTCGTGGCCTGCCAACCCGGCGATCTCGGGTCCGTCTCGGTGGCGTACACGACCGACCGGACCGCCACACAGGAGTTGGAGCGGCAGCACGTGAAGGTGCGCTGGCTCAGCTGTACGGGCACCTACGGCAACGGCGGCAGGAGCGCCGTGTCCGCGAGGACGCCCGCGCCCTCCGAGACCACCGTCGTCACCGTCGACTGCCAGGGGCGCACGGACGACGACAGGGACATCACCGTCAAAGGCCGTGTCACCCGTGCCGTCGACGGCGCCTGCGTGCGCGGGGACTTGAGGGCCACGGTGGGCGGCAGGCAGGTGTTCCACGTCCGGGGCCTCGGCGACTGCCACGCGGCCACACCGGCGCCGCCCGTCTCCTTCCAGCCGGCCGCACCCGGGCAGCCCGGCCCAACCGTCACCGTGACGAGGACGATCTGGTGCCAGGGCGATCCCACCTGCTGGCCGGTGCGGGGCAAGTGACGGATGCACGGGACCGGATCATGTGGGGTAAACCCCTGTTCGAGAGCGGGATCGCTGCTTAGGGTGACCTGGTGACTCAGTCCGCATCGCGCGCGTATCTACGGTTCCCGCATCTGCACGGCGAGTTGGTCGCCTTCACCGCCGAGGACGACGTCTGGGTCGCTCCCCTCGACGGCGGCCGCGCCTGGCGGGTCAGCGCCGACAACGTCCCGGTCAACCATCCCCGCATATCTCCGGACGGTACGACCGTCGCCTGGACCTCGACCCGCGACGGCGCGCCCGAGGTCCATATCGCCCCGATCGACGGCGGCCCGGCCAAGCGCCTGACGCACTGGGGCAGTTCGAAGACCCAGGTGCGCGGCTGGACCCCTGAGGGCGAGGTGCTCGCCCTGAGCACGGTCGGCCAGGCCTCGCTGCGCCGCACCTGGGCGCGCACCGTACCGCTCGACGGCGGACCGGCCACCACACTGCCGTACGGCCCCGTCGGCGAGGTCGCCCACGGTCCGGCCACGGTGCTGCTGTCGGCGCCCATGGGCCGTGAGGCCGCCCACTGGAAGCGGTACCGGGGCGGCACCGCGGGCAAGCTGTGGATCAACCGGGAGGGCGAGGGCGAGTTCGTACGGCTGCACGAGGACCTCGACGGGAACATCGAGTACCCGGCATGGGTGGGCGAGCGCATAGCCTTCCTCTGCGACCACGAGGGCACCGGGGCGGTGTACTCGTCGCTCGCCGACGGTTCGGACCTGCGGCGGCACACCCCACTCGACGGTTTCTACGCCCGGCACGCCGCCACCGACGGCACCCGCGTCGTGTACGCCGCCGCCGGCGAACTCTGGCTCCTCGACGACCTGGAGGGGGCTGAGCCCCGGCGGCTGGACATCCGGCTCGGCGGCCAGCGCATCGACGTCCAGCCCTACCCCGTGAGCGCCGCCCGCTGGTTCGGAGCCGCCTCGCCCGACCACACCGGGCGCGGCAGCGCGGTCTCCGTGCGGGGTGCCGTCCACTGGGTCACCCACCGCGCGGGCCCCGCCCGTGCGCTCGCCGCCGAACCTGGCGTACGGGCCCGGCTGCCGCGCGCCTTCCGCGCCGATGGCGAGGAGTGGGTGGTGTGGGTGACGGACGCGGAAGGCGAGGACGCGTTGGAGTTCGCGCCCGCCACCGGCCTGCTGCCCGGTGCCGTCCCGCGCCGGCTCGCGGCCGGGCGGCTGGGACGGGTGCTGGGGCTCGCGGTGGCGCCCGACGGCAGCCGGGTCGCGGTCGCGGCACACGACGGACGGGTGCTGCTCGTCGAGCGGGACAGCGGTGAGGTGCGCGAGGTCGACCGCAGCGAGGACGGGGAGGTCACCGGGCTCGTCTTCTCGCCGGACTCGGCATGGCTGGCCTGGTCGCACCCCGGTCCGCGCCCGCTGCGCCACCTCAAGCTCGCCAACACGGCCGACCTCTCGGTGACGGAGGCGACCCCGCTGCGCTTCCGGGACTATTCACCGGCGTTCACCCTGGACGGCAAGCACCTGGCGTTCCTTTCGGCACGCTCCTTCGACCCGGTCTACGACGAACACGTCTTCGACCTGGCGTTCGTGGGCGGCTCGCGGCCGCACCTGATCACCCTCGCCGCGACCACCCCGTCCCCGTTCGGGCCGCAGCGCCACGGCCGTCCCCTCGCGGCGCCCGAGAAGGACGAGACGCCCGACAGTGAGGGCGCACCCACGACCCGGATCGACCTGGACGGGCTGGCCGACCGGATCGTGCCCTTCCCGGTCGAGGCCGCGCGCTACTCCGGGCTGCGGGCCGCCAAGGACGGGGTGCTGTGGCTGCGGCACCCGGTGCGCGGGGTGCTCGGTGCCTCGCGCGCCACGCCCGACGATCCGGACCCCAAGACGGAGCTGGAGCGCTACGACCTCGTCCAGCAGCGCATCGAGCACCTCGCCGCGGACGCCGACCAGTTCGCGGTCAGCGGTGACGGCAAGCGGGTGCTGCTGTGGACCGACGGCAAGCTCAAGGTCGTGCCGAGCGACCGGCGGGCCCCCAACGACGACGACAGCGACGCGAACGTCACCGTCGACCTGTCGCGGGTACGGCAGACAGTCGACCCCGCGGCCGAGTGGCGGCAGATGTACGACGAGACCGGCCGCCTGATGCGGGACAACTTCTGGCGGGCCGACCTGAACGGGGTCGACTGGCAGGGCGTACTGGACCGGTACCGGCCGGTGATCGCCCGGGTCGCCACGCACGACGACCTCGTGGACCTCCTCTGGGAGGTCCAGGGAGAGCTCGGCACCTCGCATGCGTATGTCACACCGAACGGCCACGGGCCCGGCGCGGACCGGCGGCAGGGGCTCCTCGGGGCCGACATCTCCCGCCACGAGGACGGCGGCTGGCGGATCGACCGCGTGCTGCCCTCGGAGACCTCCGACCCGGCCGCCCACGCGCCACTGGCGGCGCCCGGCGTCGCCGTACGGGCCGGGGACGCGATCATCGCGGTCGGCGGTCAGCCGGTGGACCCGGTGACCGGGCCCGGGCCGCTGCTGGTCGGCACGGCGGGCACACCGGTGGAGCTGACGGTGTCACCGGCGGGCGGCGGCGATCCGCGGCACGTCGTCGTCGTGCCGATCGCGGACGAGGAACCGCTCAGGTACCACGCGTGGGTGGCGGACCGGCGGGCGTACGTGCACGAGAAGTCCGGTGGGCGGCTCGGCTATCTGCATGTGCCGGACATGCAGGCGCCCGGCTGGGCCCAGATCCACCGCGACCTGCGGATCGAGGTCGCCCGGGAGGGGCTGGTGGTGGACGTCCGGGAGAACCGGGGCGGGCACACCTCGCAGCTGGTCGTGGAGAAGCTCGCGCGGCGGATCGTCGGATGGGACCTACCGCGCGGGCTGCGAGCGTACAGCTACCCCGAGGACGCCCCGCGCGGGCCCGTCGTCGCCGTCGCCAACGAGTTCTCGGGCTCGGACGGGGACATCGTGAACGCGGCGATCAAGGCGCTCGGTATCGGAACGGTCGTCGGGACCCGCACCTGGGGCGGCGTCATCGGCATCGACAGCAAGTACCGGCTGGTGGACGGCACGCTGGTGACCCAGCCGAAGTACGCGTTCTGGCTGGAGGGTTACGGGTGGGGCGTGGAGAACCACGGGGTCGATCCGGACGTCGAGGTGGTCCAGGCTCCGCAGGACTACGCGGCCGGACGGGACGCCCAGCTGGACGAGGCGGTGCGGAGGGCGCTGGCCGCACTGGAGGAACACCCGTCGAAGACCCCGCCGGAGCTGTCGCCGCTGTGATCCGTCGCAGCGCCGTGTACCCCCCGGCCGCGGCACCGGCGTAGGGGCGCGCCCGGTCCGCCGCACGACGGCGGTTGTTCCGTGCCCGCCCCTCTCCGGGCGGGCACGGAAGGCCGATACGATGCCGTCGTCATGATCAGTCTGTGCGAGGAGGCACCCATGGCGGGAGAGCCGCAGGACGACTGCCTGTTCTGCAAGATCGTCGCGGGGCACATCCCAGCGACGATCGTCCGGGAGACCGACACCACCGTCGCCTTCCAGGACATCAACCCCCAGGCGCCGACCCACATACTGATCATTCCCCGGGTCCACTACCCGGACATCGCCTCCCTCGCCGTCGCCGAACCGGCCGTCGCCGCCGACCTGCTGCACGAGGCCGGCGAGGTCGCCGCGCAGGAGAAGCTCGAGAGTTACCGCGTCGTCTTCAACACCGGCAGCGGCGCAGGACAGACCGTCTGGCACGCGCACGGCCACGTTCTCGGCGGTCGCGGCATGCAGTGGCCCCCCGGGTAAGGCGCCGTGTCCGCACGTGAACTGGTGGTCCTGGGCACCGCCAGCCAGGTCCCGACCCGGCAGCGCAACCACAACGGCTACCTGCTGCGGTGGGACGGGGAGGGCATCCTCTTCGATCCCGGTGAGGGCACCCAGCGGCAGATGCTCCGGGCCGGGGTCGCCGCCCACGACCTGCGCCGGATCTGTATCACCCACTTCCACGGAGACCATTCGCTGGGGCTAGCCGGGGTCATCCAGCGCATCAACCTGGACAAGGTGCCGCACAGGATCACCGCGCACTATCCGCGGTCCGGGCAGCTCTTCTTCGAGCGGCTGCGGTACGCGACGGCCTACCGGGAGACCGTGCAGCTGGCCGAGGAACCGGTCGCCGAGGACGGTGTGCTCGCGACGACCCCCGCGTACACGCTCGAAGCCCGCCGGCTGTCCCACCCCGTGGAGTCGTTCGGGTACCGGCTTGTCGAGCCCGACGGGCGGCGGATACTGCCCGAGCGGCTCGCCGAGTACGGGATCAAGGGCCCTGACGTGGGCCGTATCCAGCGCGAGGGCTCCCTGGACGGGGTCCCGCTGGAAGCCGTGAGCGAGCCACGGCGCGGTCAGCGGTTCGCGTTCGTCATGGACACCAGGCTGTGCGACGGGGTGCACGCCCTCGCCGAGGGCTGCGACATGCTCGTCATCGAGTCCACCTTCCTCGACGAGGACGAGGAACTCGCGGCCGAGCACGGCCATCTGACGGCCAGTCAGGCAGCTCAGGTGGCCCAAGAGGCCGACGTGCGGCATCTGGTCCTCACCCACTTCAGCCAGCGCTACTCGGAGCCCGAGGAGTTCGAGCGGCAGGCCCGGGCCGCCGGCTTCGAAGGGGAGCTGACCGTGGCGCACGACCTGCTCAGGGTGCCTGTCCCGAAACGCACCTGACCGGGCCTTACGATGCTTCGATGCCCCTCCCCAAAGCTGAACTGCACCTCCACATCGAAGGCACCCTCGAACCCGGACTGGCCTTCGCGCTGGCCGCGCGCAACGGCGTCGCACTGCCCTACGCCGACGCGGACGCGCTGCGCGAGGCCTATGCCTTCGAGGACCTCCAGTCCTTTCTGAACCTGTACTACGAGCTCATGGCCGTGCTGCGGACCGAGCAGGACTTCGAGGACCTCGCGAACGCCTATCTGGAGCGGGCCGCCGCGCAGGGTGTGCGGCATGCCGAGATCTTCTTCGACCCGCAGGCCCACATCGTCCGGGGCGTCGACATGGGCACGGTCGTCGAGGGGCTGTGGCGGGCGCTCGGCCGCAGCGAGGAGAACCACGGGGTCTCCACTCAGCTGATCATGTGCTTCCTGCGGGACAAGTCCGCCGATTCGGCCCTCGAGACGCTCGAGGCCGCCAAGCCGTACCTCGACCGGATCGCCGGCGTCGGCCTCGACTCCGCCGAGGTCGGCCACCCGCCGGTCACGTTCCGCGAGGTCTACGAGGCCGCAGCCGCCCTCGGGCTGCGCCGGGTCGCGCACGCCGGTGAGGAAGGGCCGCCGGAGTACATCACCGAGGCCCTCGACGTCCTCGGGGTGGAGCGCATCGACCACGGACTGCGCTGTATGGAGGACCCCGCGCTCGTGGAGCGGCTGGTGCGCGAGCGCGTGCCGCTGACGCTGTGCCCGCTGTCCAACGTCCGGCTGCGGGCCGTGGACACCCTGGCGGACCACCCGCTGCCCGCGATGCTCGACGCCGGGCTGCTGTGCACCGTCAACTCCGACGATCCCGCGTACTTCGGCGGCTACATCGGGGACAACTTCCACGCCGTACGCGACACCCTCGGCCTGACCGAGGAGCGGATGCGCGAGCTGGCCCGCAACTCCTTCGCCGCCTCCTTCCTGGAGCACGACGAGGAGCGGCGGGCGCGCTATCTGGCCGAGGTGGACGCGTACGAGTTCGGCGGGCGCTAGACGGTTCCGGGCCCCGGTGCGGCGGTCGCCTGCCGGGGTCCGGCCGTGTCGTACTCCTCTCGCGCCGTCACCGCCGTCGCGTCGAGCGGGAACTCCACGACCGTCTGCTCCGGTGCGCCGGCCGCTGGTACCGCACCCGAGGGGGTGCCCGTGGTGACGGCCACCACGACCGCCGAGGTGCGCCGGCGTGCCGCGCCGGGCAGCAGGGGACGGCCGCCGGTGTGCAGGGCGACCGCGGTCAGCGGGAGCGTGATGACCAGCAGGCCGGCGGCGAGGATCGTGCCCATCGCCGGGAAGCCCGCCTGCGCGGACAGCAGGCTGCCGGCCAGGGGGCCCGCCGCGGTGCCCAGCGAGGACGCCGAGCCGACCAGGACGGCCCAGCGGCCGCGGCTGTCGAGGGAGGCGGCCAGACCGATCAGATACGACAGCACGATCGGGTAGAGCGTGTTCCAGGCGATCTCGCCGGCCGCGAAGGTGCCGAGGCCGTTGGCGGAGGCGCTGAGCGCGATGCAGCCGGCGATGAGCGCGGTACCCGCGCCGATGGGCACCGCGCGGCCGAGGCGCGGGCCGAGCACGCTCGCACCGATCACGCCGAGCAGCCCGGCGCCGAGCGCGACCGCGAAGACCGCGCCGACGGTGACCTCCGAGAGGTGCGCCTGGGTGAGCCCGATGCGCCCGCTGACGCCCCACAGGGAGTTCTGGGCGAGGGACCAGCACAGGATCCCGGCCGCGAGGACGAGCCCGGAGCGGGCACGGGGCAGGCGGCCCGTCGCGCCCGTCCCGCGGGCAGGCGTCGCCGACCGGGCCGGACCGGCGAGGCGGCCGGTCGCGGGCCACACCAGCAGCGCGGTGAGCGCGAGCGCGGCCAGCGGGAGACCGTGGCCCGGCCCGAGGTGGGGGACCGTCAGATAGACCACCCCAGCGAGCGCGGAGACGCCGAGCAGGCCCAGGGTGGAGGCGCGGTGCGGGTCGCGGTGGGCGGCGATTCCGGTCGCGGCGACCGTGGTGGCCGTACCCGAGCCGAATCCGCCCGCGACCGCTCCCGCGACGACCACCGGGATGCTGTGGCTGAGTGCGGCCGTGCCGTACCCGGCGGCGGCGAGCAGCAGCCCCGCACGCGCGAGCCGGCGGGTACCGATGCGGTGGACGTGGGCGGCGAGCAGAAAACCCGCGCAGGCCGAACTCAACAGCAGGGCGCTGCCGATGGAACCGGCCTGGGTCGGGGACAGCGGCAGGCCGGAATCGAGCCTGCCGACCGTGGTCGGCAGCAGATAGGCGGCGAGGTACCCGGCCGTGAAAAGGGCGACGAGGGGCCAGGGCGGGGCGGGGCGGGAGGACACGGGCGTTCCAGGGCGTGCGGGATGGGCGGCTGAAAAAAGGGGGGGTGGGCGCCGTCCGTCGACCGACAGGAACGTGCGGGAAATTTGTATCAAGCACGCGGTTCGAGAAGAAGCTCAGGGTGTGTGATCTGGATCACTTTTCAGTTTGAGGCTGATGGCGGCGGGTAGACACTCGATTTTTCGAATGATCATCGCCGGATGTCCCCGTGTCAGCGCCAGTGCGGAGCCCCGGCGCGGGGTGCCGCGACCCCCTCGATCCGGTCCCGCACCTCGCGCATCACGGCGACGATGCGCTCCTCATGACCCGGCGTCAGCCGGGCCACCGGCACCGAGCAGCTGATGGCGTCCTGGGCCGGGGTGTCGTAGCGGAGCGCGAAGCCGAAGCCGACGATGCCGAGGACGCTCTCCTCGCGGTCGACGGAGTGGCCGCGCTCGCGGATCGCGGCGAGGTCCGCCAGTAGCGACGCGTGCGTCGTGTGCGTCTGCGGGGTGAGCGCCTCGTACGGGCCGGCGGGCACCGCCTCGTCCGGCCGTTCCGCCAGCAGCGCCTTGCCGAGCGCGCCCGCGTGCGCGGGCAGCCGCCGGCCCACCCGGCTGATCGTCCGAAGGTATTCGTGCGATTCGCGCGTCGCCAGATAGGCCACGTCCGTGCCGTCGAGCCGTCCCATGTGGATTGTCTCGCCGAGCGCCTCCGACGCCTCGTCGAGATACGGGCGCACCGACCGGACCCGCGGGTCGGAGTCCAGATAGCTCGTGCCCGTCAGCAGGGCGTGGATACCGATGCCGTAGAGGGAGCCCGTGACGTCCGTGCGCACCCACCCCCGTGCGATGAGGGTCTGCAGCAGGGCGTACATCGAACTGCGCGGCACCGACAACTGGTCGGCCAGCTCCTGCAGGCGCGCCGGACGGTCGCCGCGTGCGGCGAGCACCTCGAGCAGCTCCACCGTGCGCGCGGCCGACTTCACCTCGCGGACGCCCCCTGTCTCTGACATGCGCCGATGGTAATCCGGGGCGGCGGCGCCACCCGGCCCCCGGGCAGTCGTCGACGGGCCTGCATCCGCCTCTCTTGGTGCACACTGGCTGGATCCGCACCATGTCAGGGAGCCACCGTGACCTCGACCACCGGAGAGGGACCGCACCGCCATCCCCACATCGGGGAGGACCCGCACCACCATCCCGACTTCGATCCCCTGACCGCTCTGCGCGCGCCCGGGGACCCGCCCTGGGACGTCTATCTCACGGGAACGGTCTTCCTCGACATCATCTTCACCGGGCTCGACTCCGCTCCGGTGCGCGGAACCGAGTCCTGGGCGCGCGGGATGGGTTCGAGCCCCGGCGGCGTCGCCAACATGGCCGCCGCGCTGGCCCGCCTCGGCCTGCGGACCTGCCTGGCGGCCGCCTTCGGCGACGACCACTACGGCGAGTACTGCTGGGACGAACTGGAGCAGGGCGAGGGCATCGATCTCTCCACCTCGCGCCGGGTCTCCGGCTGGCACTCGCCGGTCACCGTCTCCATGGCGTACGAGGGCGAGCGCACCATGGTCTCCCACGGCCACGAACCGCCGCCGGAGGAGCCCGCCCCCGCCTGCCCGCCCCGCGCCCGCGCCGCCGTCGCCTCGCTGACGCCGGGCCGACCCGCCCCCTGGATCGCCGAGGCCGCCAAGAAGGGCACCCGTGTCTTCGCCGACGTCGGCTGGGACGGCACCGGCGCCTGGGACCTGGCCGGACTCACCGATCTCGAGCACTGCGAGGCGTTCCTGCCGAACGCGGAGGAGGCCATGCGGTACACGGGCACGGACTGCCCGCGCGCCGCCGCCCGTGCGCTGACCGACCATGTGCCGCTGGCCGTCGTCACCCTCGGCGCCGAGGGTGCGTACGCCGTGGACGGGCGCACCGGGGAGTCCGCCGGCGTGCCCGCCATCGCCGTGGAAGCACTCGACCCCACGGGGGCGGGCGACGTCTTCGTGGCCGGGTTCGTCACCGGCACGCTGGCCGAGTGGCCGCTGGCCGACCGCCTCGCCTTCGCGGGTCTGACCGCCGCTCTGTCCGTGCAGGAGTTCGGCGGCTCGCTCTCGGCGCCCGGCTGGTCCGAGATCGCGGCGTGGTGGCGCCGGGTGCAGTCGTACGAGGACCAGGACCCCGCGGCGCTCAGCCGCTACGCGTTCCTGGAAGGGCTCGTCCCCGAGGCGAGCGTCGAGCCGTGGCCGCGCCGCAGGGCCGTGCCGACCATCGGGTTCCGCCGCCCGGCGTGAGTGGTCGCGGAGTTCGGGGCGAGGCCCGTCAGAAGCCCAGCCGCCGCAGCTGCTTGGGGTCCCGCTGCCAGTCCTTGGCCACCTTCACATGGAGGTCGAGGAAGACCGGGGTCCCGAGGAGTGCCTCGATGTGCTTGCGGGACTTCATGCCGACTTCCTTCAGGCGCTTGCCCTTCGGCCCGATGATGATCCCCTTCTGGCTGGGCCGCTCGATGTAGAGGTTCGCGTGGATGTCGAGGAGCGGCCGGTCCGCCGGGCGGTCCTCGCGCGGCAGCATCTCCTCCACCACCACGGCGATCGAGTGCGGCAGTTCGTCACGCACACCCTCGAGCGCCGCCTCGCGGATCAGCTCGGCCACCATGACCTGCTCCGGCTCGTCCGTCAGATCGCCCTCGGGGTAGAGCGCGGGGCCCTCGGGCAGCAGCGGGATCAGCAGGTCCGCCAGCAGGTCCACCTGCTTGGCCCCGACCGCCGACACGGGCACGATCTCCGCCCACTCGATGCCGAGCTCCTGGCCCAGCCGGTCGATCGCGATCAACTGCTCGGCCAGGGTCTTGGAGTCCACGAGGTCGGTCTTCGTGACGATCGCGACCTTGGGGGTCTTCTTGATCCCCGCCAGTTCCTTGGCGATGAAGCGGTCACCGGGGCCGATCTTCTGGTCGGCGGGCAGGCAGAAACCGATCACGTCGACCTCGGCCCAGGTCGTGCGGACCACGTCGTTGAGCCGCTCGCCCAGCAGCGTGCGCGGTTTGTGCAGACCGGGGGTGTCGACCAGGATCAGCTGCGCGTCCGGGCGGTGCACGATGCCCCGCACCGTGTGCCGCGTCGTCTGCGGCCGGTTCGAGGTGATCGCCACCTTCTGCCCGACGAGAGCGTTCGTGAGGGTGGACTTGCCGGCATTGGGACGGCCCACGAAACAGGCGAATCCCGCCCGGTGGACGGCCTCGGTCGGCTCGGAGGACTGGGTGCGAACGCTCATGGCGCCCATTCTCCCTGATCCACGGAGCCCCGCCGCACGGCCGAGCGCCCCCAGGCCCGGTGAGAGTACGGGAACCCCCGGGTACCACGGAACGTCACCGGGACAACCCCGTACGGAACCGGAAAACGCGGTCATGCCCCCGGGTCCTCCCGCGACCGGGGAGCAGGAGCCCACCCGCCGGGACCTTACGGCGCACGCCGGGACCGCCTACGATCGCGGCGTCCAGGGCCACGGAGCCCGGGTCTCCCGCTTCGCCCCGCCCCCGCGCAGAAGGTCACGTGCCCGGCATGAAGCTCATCACCGCGATCGTCAAGCCGTTCCGCCTCGACACGGTCAAGGCGGCCCTCCAGGAACTCGGTGTGCACGGACTGACCGTGACCGAGGCGAGCGGCTACGGACGCCAGCGGGGCCACACCGAGGTGTACCGGGGGGCCGAGTACCGGGTCGACGTCGTGCCCAAGGTCCGGATCGAGGTCGTGGTGGAGGACTCGGAGGCCGACGCCGTCATCGACGCGATCGTGCGGGCCGCCCGGACCGGGAAGATCGGGGACGGGAAGGTGTGGGCGCTGCCGGTGGAGACGGTCGTACGAGTACGGACCGGCGAGCGCGGCCCCGACGCCCTCTGACCGTCAGCCACCCCGCCACGGCCCCCGCCGCGGCCGCCACCGCCACCACCAGCCACGGGAGCGCGACAAAGGACGTGCCCGCCGACTCGCGGGTGTCCTTCGCGCTCGCCGTCACCGTGACCTCGCCCCAGTCGAACTGGGGGGCGCCCCGCCACGGTTCGGTGAGCCGCACGCGCTGGCCGGGCAGCAGCTCCGGGGGAACCTTGGCAAGGCGACGGGCAAGGAGCGTACGGCCGAAGAGGCCCGTCGCCCGCAGCTCCACCGCCGGGTCGAGGGTGACGTTGCCGGTGTTGTGCAGGGTGTAGGTGACGGTGGCCGTGCTGTCCCCGAGGCCGGGAACCAGGGGCTGGTGGTGGCTGAGGCGGACATCCTCGACGGCGATGGCGGCGAGGGTGGGGCCGCCGACCCGGAGGTAGACGCGGGCGCCGACGGCCTGCTGCACACCGAGTGCGAGGGAGCCGTTCCCCCGGTCGACGCGCTCGTCCAGCGCCACCAGGGCGCCCGGGTGGTCGCCCGGTTCGGCGTCCTTGGGCACCCGGAGCGTGAAGGGAATGATGACCGCGCGGTGCGCGGGAACGGTCACCCGGTCCTTCGCGGGCTTCGCCCAGGCGCCCACCCCCCGCTGCCTCTCCGTGAGCGTCCGCACGGCGAACCCGCCGTCGCGCACGGTGTTGTAGGCGTCGGCCGCGTACAGCCGGAAGGTGAGCGGCTTCCCGGTCTTGTTGGCGACGACCACCTTGTCGTCGAGGGTCGTTCCCGGGTCGGCGGAGAGATAGAAGTACGGGCGTGCGGCGAGCTGCGAGGAGGCGGGGTAGACCGACCAGCCGCCGTTGTCGGCCGCGTGGGCGGGCACCAACGCGGTGGCGAGGAGGAGGGACAGCAGGAGAGTCAGGAGCGGGGCGTTCGGCTTGCGCATGGGTGCGGACCCCCGGGAAGGAGGCGGACGGGCGGGTGCGGGCCCCGGTGCGAGGGCCGCCCGGCCGCTGGGCGAGATGAACCGGACTCAGGTGAGGGTGAGCGTCAGTACGCCGGAGTACGACCCGGGCGGGGTGAACGCGGGGACGTCCAGCGAGAGCCCGGCGTCGACGGTGAACTCACCGCCGGTGAGCGTGCCGTCGGGCGTGGACGCCAGGGTCGCGCCCGAAGCGCCCACCGCACCTGCCGAGCCGGCCCGGCAGGTGCTCGGGCTGCCCGCCTTGGTGGCGCAGGCGGGGGTCCAGCTCAGCCGTCCGGCGTCGATCCTGGCCCCGGGCCCGGTGAAGTCGGTCACCTTGCCGGTCAGGGACCAGCCCGCGGGTCCGCCGCGGAAGTCCTTGACGGTCACCGTCTGCAGGGCGCCCTGCGAGGCCCCGCCCTTGCCGAAGTCGACCGAGGACAGTTGCACGCTGTCCCCGGCCTGCGACATCGACAGGGTGCCGGCCTTCACCGCGGCGGTGAGCTTCTGGCTGTTCGCCGGGACGGGTGTGTCGTCCACGACGGTGTACGCGGCGGGACCGGCTCCCTTGTCCTGGCTCCAGGCGCCGCCCTCGTAGGCCACGACACCGGTCGTCGTCGTGTCGTTCACGACGAGCGAGCCGCTGAAGCCGCCCTGCGCGTCCGCGGTCACGGCCGCCGTGTCCGCGGTCTGCGTGGCACCGGACCGACCCGCCAGTGTCACGGTCGCGCCCGGGGTGAAGTTGCCGCCCGTGACGGTGACGCTGTCGCCGGGCTTCCCGGAGGCCGAACCGAGAGTGATGGCACGGTTGTTGACGGGGATGGAGTCCGTCGCGGTGACCGTCTCGGAGACGGGCGCGGGCGGCTGGGTGACCGTGCAGGGGGTGTCCAGCTCGAGGATGTAGCTGGTGTGGATGTTGTAGTCGCCCGGCGAGAGCGTGATGGCGCCGGGCGAGGTGACTGTGAAGGTGCCGGTCATGCTGAACGACGGGAAGGCGCCCCGGCCCGGCACCGGATCGTTCTTCTTGGGTCCGGTGACGGTGACGTTGCCCGTCTGCGCCCCGCCGAGGGTGACCTTGCCGGTGGGCGTCATGATGTCGGCCGGCAGGGCGAGATCGGTGGGGTTGCTCGCGGCGGGCGTGACCACCGTGTAGGTCACGGCGACCGTGTCACCGACCTTGGGGGCGGCGTTGTCCACCGTGATCTTCGCGGTGGTGGTGCCGTCGATCGGCGGGATGCCCGCGATCGCGGGCGGGATGCAGTGGGTGGGGAAGTCCACCTGCTGCGGGGCGGCTCCGGCCGGGCAGGTCAGGGCGCCTGTGCCGGCGACGGCCAGAGCGGTCACCGCGAGCACCGAGGCCCAGCGGCGTCTTCGGGTTTGTAAAGCCATGATGGCCCCCTCGTGTGATTGCGGGCGCGGCGGCTCTTCCGCACCGACAGGGGGCATTGATGTGCGGGCCGTGTGAGAAGTCAATGGAGATGCGGCAAGTGGACTGACGGTCCGTCAGTTCGTCCTGTGCAAGGGCGGTTGCCGCCCCGTGTCCGGACGGAAGGCAACGGCCGCCGTCCGCCGGGACAGCGGCCGCGGCCGTACGGGGCCTCAGCCCGCCGTCACCGTCACCCGGACCGTCCCGTCGAGACCGGCCACGAGCACCGGCGTCTGCGGTCCACCGAGGTCCCGCACCGCCGCCCGGTCCTCCGCGGACGCGGACTCCGACTCGGTCACGACCGCCGCCGCCTCAAGGGACTTCGCCCCGGACGCCACCGCCATGGCCACCGCCGTCTGCAGCGCGCTCAGCTTCAGGGAATCGAGGGCGACGGTCCCGGCGACATACGTACGCCCGGTCTCGTCCCGCACGGCGGCACCCTCGGGCACTCCGTTGCGGGCCCGCGCGGAACGGGCCAGGGTGACGATCTTGCGGTCCTCGGGGTCGAGCGCGTTGCTGTCGGTCATGCCCCGAGCATACGAAGAACGGGTCGCTCGAGGCGGCCCGGGTCAGGGCCGGTCGAGGCGGAGGCGGTCGGCTCTCGGCAGTCCGGCGACCACCAGGTCGTACGAGTCCTCGACGAGCTCCCGGACCAGGCGGTCCGGAAGCTCGCCGTCCACGGTGACGGTGTTCCAGTGGCGCTTGTTCATGTGGTAGCCCGGGATGATCAGACCGGGGTGCTCGGCCCGCAGCCGCACCGCGTCGTCCGGGTCGCACTTGAGGTTGACCGTCAGGGGCCGCGCGTCCAGGTGCGTCAGGGCGAAGAGCTTGCCGAGGACCTTGAAGACCGAGGTGTCCGGGTTGAACGGGAAGTCCTCGACGACCGCGTTGAAGGACAGGCAGAACGCGCGCAACTCCTGGGGGGTCATTCCGGTTTCGGCTCCTCCTCCGGGGGCTCGACCGGGCCCACCGGCTCCGCCAGCACGGTCACGATCTTGTTCCGGCGGCCGGCCGCGGCCTCCGCGGTCAGCCGGAGTTCCCGCCCGTCGGGCAGTTCCACCACCGACGAGGCACCGGCGATGGGCACCCGGCCCAGCGCCTTCGCGAGCAGTCCGCCGACCGTCTCCACGTCCTCGTCGTCGAACGCCTCGAGCCCGTACAGCTCGCCGAGGTCCCCGATGTCGAGACGGGCCGTGACCCGGTAGCGGTCCCCGCCCAGCTCCTCGACCGGCGGCAGCTCGCGGTCGTACTCGTCGGTGATCTCGCCGACGATCTCCTCGAGGATGTCCTCGATGGTGACGATCCCGGCCGTGCCGCCGTATTCGTCGATGACGACGGCGACGTGGTTGCGTTCCTTCTGCATCTCGCGCAGCAGGTCGCCCGCGTTCTTGGTGTCGGGCACGAATGTGGCCGGCCGCATGGCGGTGGACACGAGCTCGGACTCGGCGTCCCGGCTGATGTGCGTCTTGCGGGCCAGGTCCTTCAGATAGACGATGCCGACGATGTCGTCCTCGCTCTCGCCGGTGACCGGGATGCGCGAGAAGCCGGACCTCAGGGCCAGGGTCAGCGCCTGGCGGATGGTCTTGTAGCGCTCGATGACCACCAGGTCCGTCCGCGGGACCATCAGCTCCCGCACGAGGGTGTCGCCCAGCTCGAACACCGAGTGCACCATGCGGCGCTCCTCGGCTTCGATGAGGGACTCCTTCTCCGCGAGGTCGACGAGTGCGCGCAGCTCCGCCTCGGAGGCGAAGGGGCCGCGCCGGAAGCCCTTGCCGGGGGTGAGGGCGTTGCCGATGAGGATGAGCAGGGGCGGGATGGGGCCCATGATCCGGGCCAGCGGCACCAGGACGTACGCGGCCGCCGTCGCCGTGTTCAGCGGGTGCTGGCGGCCGATGGTGCGCGGGGAGACGCCGACGGCGACGTACGACACGAGGACCATGACCGCGATGGCGATCAGGAGCGCCTCGGCGGTGTCGGAGAACTCTTGGAGGCAGGCGTACGTCACCAGCGCGGCGGCGGCCATCTCGCAGGCCACGCGGACCAGCAGCGCCACATTGAGGTAGCGGGTCGGGTCCGCGGCGATCTGGGCGAGCTTGGCGCTGCCGCGCCGTCCGCTGCGTACAGCCTCCTCGGCGCGGAAGCTGGAGACGCGCGCCAGGCCCGCCTCCGCGCAGGCGGCGAGCCAGGCGACGACGATCAGGGCGATCGCGCCGAGGACCAATTGGGGATTCATGAGACGGTCGGGGCCGGTGACGGGCCGGTCATGCCCTTCTCCGCGCGCCAGCCGTCCACGATGGCGGCCTGGAGGCCGAACATCTCGGCCTTCTCGTCGGGCTCCTCGTGGTCGTAGCCGAGCAGGTGCAGCACGCCGTGCACGGTCAGGAGCTGGAGCTCCTCGTCCATGGAGTGCTGCGTCACCGCCTCGGCGCCCTGCTTGGCGGCGACCTCGGGGCACAGCACGATGTCGCCGAGCAGGCCCTGGGGCGGCTCCTCCTCGTCCTTGGCCGGCGGCCGCAGCTCGTCCATCGGGAAGGACATGACGTCCGTCGGCCCCGGCAGCTCCATCCACTGGACGTGCAGCTGCTCCATGGCGTCGGCGTCCACGACGATCACCGAGAGCTCGGAGAGCGGGTGGATGCGCATCCTCGCGAGCGCGTAGCGGGCGATGTCGAGGATCGCCTGCTCGTCGACCTCGGTACCGGACTCGTTGTTGACGTCGATCGACATGGTGCTGCTGGTCTACTTCCCCTTGTGCGCGTGTCCGGCTTTGCCGCGTCCGGCCGGCTTGTGCGTGCCGTTCTCGGTGCCGTTCTCGCTGTCGTACTTCTCGTAGGCGTCGACGATACGGCCGACGAGCTTGTGCCGTACGACATCGCGGGACGACAGCCGGGAGAAGTGGACGTCCTCCACGCCCTCCAGGATCTCCTGGACCTGCCGCAGACCGCTCTTGGTCCCGTTCGGAAGGTCGACCTGGGTCACGTCACCCGTGATCACGATCTTCGAGTCGAAGCCGAGGCGGGTGAGGAACATCTTCATCTGTTCGGGGCTCGTGTTCTGGGCCTCGTCCAGGATGATGAAGGCGTCGTTGAGTGTCCGGCCACGCATGTAGGCCAGCGGCGCGACCTCGATCGTCCCGGCGGCCATGAGCCGCGGGATCGAGTCGGGGTCGAGCATGTCGTGCAGCGCGTCGTAGAGCGGGCGCAGATACGGGTCGATCTTCTCGTACAGCGTGCCGGGCAGGAAGCCGAGGCGCTCGCCCGCCTCGACCGCCGGGCGGGTCAGGATGATGCGGTTGACCTGCTTGGACTGCAGGGCCTGCACCGCCTTGGCCATCGCGAGGTAGGTCTTGCCGGTACCGGCCGGCCCGATGCCGAAGACGATCGTGTGCTTGTCGATCGCGTCCACGTAGCGCTTCTGGTTGAGCGTCTTGGGACGGATCGTGCGGCCGCGGGAGGAGAGGATGTTCTGTGTCAGCACCTCCGCCGGGGTCTCAGATCCGTCGCCCTCACCGTCGTCGCTCGCCCTGAGCATGGCGATCGAGCGTTCCACTGCGTCCTCCGTCATCGGCTGCCCGGTGCGGAGCACCAGCATCATCTCTGCGAACAGGCGCTGGATCAGGGCGACATCCGCCGGGTCGCCGACCGCGCTGATCTCATTGCCCCGGACATGGATGTCGACCCCCGGGAAGGCCGTCTCGATCACGCGCAGCAGGGAGTCACCGGAACCCAGCACCATCACCATGGGGTGCTGAGCAGGGACGGTGATCTGCGTTCTCGCCTGCCCCTGCGCGGGGGTGTGAGCTGTGGGTGTCTGAGTCATGGGCCGGCTCTGTAGGCCTGCGATTCCTCCTCCGTAGGGCCGCGCAGCTGCGGGCGGCCTCGCGGTTTCAAGAGTACGACGCGGCATGGACAGAGCCGTAGGACTTTTCCGTGTGCTTGTACGACAGCACCTGCGTCACCGGGCCGGCGCCGCCCCGGCCGGTCAGAGCGCGACGATCCTGACGCGGCTGCCGCACACCTTCCGCATGTCGTCGGCGTCGGAGGTGAGGACCGCCACCGGGCCGGGCTGGCGGAGGGCGGCCTCGGCGACCGTGGCGTCGATGGCGTACTTGTGGCCGTGCAGGCCGGCTTCCTTCAGGAGCTCGGCGGCGGCCTTGGCGGCCGTCTCGGTGACGGGTTCGACCTTGATGCGGGACAGCGCCCGGTTCAGGCGCGGCATGCTGGTGCCCTCGTGAGTGACTTCGATGATGGTGTTGGCCGATACGACCAGGTTCGCCTCCGTGAGGGTCAGCGCCTTGAACAGGGCGACGGTCTTTCGGTCCTGTGCCATCCAGGCCGAGAGGCCTTCGCAGTCGAGGACGAGGGTGGCGATCGGTGTCACGCGGCTTCCTGGTTCGAGGGTGCGGTGCCGTTGAGGCGGGCGAAGGCCTCGGCCATCTCCTCCTCTGTGAACGCGCCGTGCTCCTCCTCGTAACGCCGCAGGTCCTCGGCCAGGAGTTCGCGTCTGATCTTGGCTGCCAACGCCTCAGCCGCGAAGCCGGAGATGTTGTCGGTAAGCCCTCGCGCCGCCTCCAAGAGCTCTTCCGGAACGGTGATCGTGATCTTCTTCGTCGCCACAAGAAGACCATACCGCGGTATGGCGTCTTCTGTCCCGGCTTTCAGTCCACCCCTCTGATCCGCCCCACCAGCACCGCCCCGGCCAGCCCGATCACCGCCGCCATCAGGTACAGGACCCGGTAACCGCCCAGGTGGGTCACGATCGGCGCCGCCAGGGCCGGGGCCGCGACCTGGGGGAGGGCATTGGCGACGTTGATGATCCCGAGGTCCTTGCCGCGGTCCAGCGCCCTCGGCAGGACGTCGGTCATCAGCGCGAAGTCGACCGAGGTGAAGACCCCGAACCCGACGCCCAGGACCGCGGCCGCGACGACCGTGCCCGGCCAGGTCTGCCAGCCGGACAGGACGGTCGTGGCGATGGCCATCAGTACGCCCGACCAGATCACGAACGGCTTGCGGCGGCCCACCCGGTCCGACCAGACCCCGCCGACGACGACCGTGGCGAGGAGGGTCACACCGTTGACCGCGGTGAGGACGAGCACGCCCTGGTCGGGATCGGCATAGTGGAGGCGGTCGCGCAGGTAGTAGAGCAGGTACAGCAGCACCAGCGCGTTGCTGAGGTTGATCAGGAAGCGGGTCAGCCAGGCCCAGCCCAGGTCGGGATGGCGGCGGGGACTGAGCCAGAACCCGGTCAGGAAGGCTCGCCGGGACCAGGGCGGCCGGTCCGCCGCGGACAGTCTGAGATCCCTGTGGCGCAGTACGTACGGCAGCACGCCCGCCATCGTGAACACCGCGCACGCCGCGTAGCCCGCGGCGACGCCCCCGGCCACGGTCGCCAGGCCCGTGCCGCCGACCACGCCGAGGATCTGGGCCGCGCCCAGCCAGCCTCCCACCGAGCCCCGCTGGGACCGCGGCACCCGGTCGGGAACCGCCGCCGTCACGGCCGCGAAGGCGGCGTTGAGCGTCAGCTGGACCAGGCACCAGCCCAGCGCCATGGTCCACGGGCCACCCGCGTCGGCGAGCAGGAGCAGCGACAGCGCCCCGCCCGCCGTCCCGGCCACGATCCACGGCGTACGCCGGCCCCAGCGGGCCGTGGTGCGGTCCGAGAGCGCCCCGAAGAACGGGTTCGCGAGCAGCGACACCACCGCGCCCGCGCCCGTGACCCAGGCCAGCATCGTCTCCTTGGACATGCCGGAGCCGGGCGCGAAGTCCTTCGCCTGGGAGGCGAGCAGAATCTGCAGCGGGCCGTACCAGCCGACCCAGATGGCCGCGTTGGCGAGGGACAGGGCCGCGGTCCAGCTCCGGCCGACCCGCTCGACGGGCTCGGCGAGCGCGTCCGCGGGCCGCTCGGCAGGCCGCTCGTCCGTCGTCATCTTCGCGCCCGCAGAGCGTCGCGCAGCCATGCGTACGACGCCTTGGGGGTCCGCGCGATCGACCCGTCCTCGAAGTTCACGTGCACCAGCCCGAAGCGCTGCGCGTACCCCTCGGCCCACTCGAAGTTGTCCAGGAGCGACCACACGAAGTAGCCGCGCACATCGACCCCCGCCTCCACCGCACGGTGCAGCGCCCGGATGTGGCCGTCCAGGTAGGCGATGCGCTCCTGGTCGTCGACGCCCTCGTACGAGCAGCCGTTCTCGGTGATGAGGATGGGCGGGAGCCGGTCGCCGTAGCGCTCCCGGAAGCCGGTCAGCAGCTCGGTCAGCGCCTCGGGGACCACGGGCCAGCCGAAGTCCGTCACCGGGTGGCCCTCGATCTCCCGCACCGAGAAGGGCAGCCCGGCGGGGAGCGTGAGGCCGCCGAACTCGATCTCCGCGCCCTGCGGGGCGCCCACTCTCACCGGCGCGTAGTAGTTGATCCCGTACCAGTCGACCGGCTCCGCGATCACCTTCAGATCGGCCTCGACGTCGCCGGGCAGCAACGCGCCGATGCCCTCGGGGTATTGGCCGAGCAGGAGGGGGTCGGAGAAGAGCCGGTTGAGCAGGACGTCGTAGAACTCCGCCGCCTCCACGTCCTCCTGGCTCTTGGAGGCCGGCCACGTCGGCCCGTGCGAGTTGGCGATCCCGATGTCCGCCGCCCCGGCCGCGCGCAGCGCCCGGACGGCCAGGCCATGGGCGAGCAGCTGGTGGTGGGCCACCGGCAGTGCGCCGAACATCAGCCGCCTGCCCGGTGCGTGGGCGCCGAGCGCATGGCCCAGCAGGGTGTGCTCGGCGGGCTCGTTGAGGGTGATCCACTTGGTGACGCGGTCGCCGAGCCGCTCGGCGACGACCGACGCGTACTCGGCGAACCGGGACGCCGTGTCCCGCTCCAGCCAGTCCAGTGAGGCCGGCAGGTCCCAGTGGAACAGGGTCGGCACCGGGCGCACTCCGGCTCCGCACAGCTCGTCGACCAGCCGGTCGTAGTAGTCGAGGCCGCCGGGTGAGTTCACCCGGGGCCAGGAGATGGAGAAGCGGTAGGCGTCCACGCCGAGGCCGGCCAGCAGCGCCACGTCCTCGCGGTAGCGGTGGTAGGAGTCGCAGGCCACCGCCGCGGTCGAGCCGTCCTTCACCCGCCCCGGCTCGGCGGTGAACGCGTCCCACACGGAGGGCTCGCGCTCGCCGGCCGCCCCCTCGATCTGGTGGGCCGAGGTCGACACGCCCCACAGGAAGCCGGCCGGGAACTGAGGTATCGGGTTCGTCACCATGCGCCGGATCATCCTTACCGTTGGTAACGGAAGTCAACGGCCAGGCGTGAACTGCCACTTGTATCCCGGGAGGCCGGATCGGGCGCCTCCCGGGGACGGATCAGGCGCCTTCTTTGAGCACCCGGGAGATCAGCGTCCGCTGCTCCTCGGTCAACCGGGGGTCCGCGCAGTACACGGTCCTGCCGTCCACGCTGATCTCGTAGCTGAAGCCGTCCGGCACGCTGGCCGGCGGCACGCCCCGGCCGGCGGCCAGTGCCCGCTCGGCCAGGGCGTGCCACTCCTGGGCGTCGGCCCGTCCCGAGGTCTCCACCTCGGCCCGGCGCTCGATGCCCGCGAACCCGCCCGTACGCCTCACCCGAATACGCATGGGACCTGTCTAGTACGAGACGGGCGCCCGGGGCTACGAGGTCGGCACCCCGACCTGCTCCCAGGCCTTGAGGACCGCCTCCTGCTCCTCGCCGCCGTCGCTGTAGCGGGTCTTGGCCGCCGCCGCCGTCAGCTTCGCGAAGTCCGCGAAGTCGGCGTCCGGCTGCAACTCCCCGCCGGTCAGCACGTCGTACCAGATCTGCCCGGCCCTTTCCCAGGCGTGTCCGCCCAGCGCGTTGGCCGCCAGGTAGAAGGCGTGGTTGGGGATGCCGGAGTTGATGTGCACCCCGCCGTTGTCCTGGCTGGTCCGCACATAGCCGTCCATCGTCGCGGGCTGCGGGTCCTTGCCGAGGACGTCGTCGTCGTACGCGGTACCCGGCTCCTTCATCGAGCGCAGCGCCTTGCCGGTGACGCGGGGAGCGAGCAGCCCGGCGCCGATCAGCCAGTCGGCGTCGGCGGCGGTCTGACCGAGGGTGTACTGCTTGATCAGCGAGCCGAAGACGTCCGAGAGCGACTCGTTGAGGGCGCCCGACTGGCCGAAGTAGGTCAGGTTCGCGGAGTACTGGGTGACGCCGTGGGTGAGCTCGTGGCCGATGACGTCCACCGGGATGGTGAAGTCGAGGAAGATCTCGTTGTCGCCGTCGCCGAAGACCATCTGCTCGCCGTTCCAGAAGGCGTTGTCGTAGTCCTCGCCGAAGTGCACGGTCGCGTCCAGCGGCAGCCCCTTGCCGTCGATGGAGTCGCGGCCGTACGCCTGCCGGTACAGCTCGAAGGTGGCGCCGAGGCCCGCGTAGGCCCGGTTGACCGAGGCGTCCTGGCCGGGTTCGTCGCCCTCGCCGCGAACCTTCCTGCCGGGCAGGTTCTGCTGGTGCCCGGCGTCGTAGACGGTGCGGTACGGCTGGCCGACCGGGTGCTCGGCCGGGGTCGCGGCGGGCGCGCCGAGGACCGTGGTCAGCCGGCGGCGGGTGCGCTCCAGGGCGTCGCGCTCCAGGGTGCGGCGCGCGGGAGTGGCGACGGAGGAGTCCTCGTGCTGCGCGAGTTTGTCGAGGACGTGCGGCGGCACGATGGTGCAGAAGACGGGCTCAAAGCCCCCGTTGGTGGTCATGTTCGGCACCATTGCACTCCGTCACTACTCTGTCACCATCCGCAACCATGATTGGTGAAAAGCCGCGACTTCGAGCCGCCGGTTCCGGGGTGAGGTGCTATGACCCCCGATCCCGGCCGCTGTGAGCTGACGCACCTTTTGTCCGAATTGCCTCCCCGGTCCCGCATACTGATACGGGCCTTCGTATCCGGCACGGCTCGGCTAGCATGCGGAGCATCATGCGTTTCGGGCTGCTCCTCCTTAGCTGCCGCGGCGAGGGCCTGTAGTCGAGGCCGACCCCCTCCCCGCGGAGCTTGGCGTTGCGTAGTCGGCCGTCCTTCCCGGACCTTCTGAGGAGCCCGAGCATCATGGCGAACCGCCAGCAGCCGACGAGCATGCCGATCCACAAGTACCGACCGTACGACCAGGTCGAGATCCCCGACCGCACCTGGCCCGACCAGCGGATCACCCGGACCCCGCGCTGGCTCTCCACGGACCTGCGCGACGGCAACCAGGCCCTGATCGACCCGATGTCGCCGGCGCGCAAGCGCGCGATGTTCGACCTGCTGGTGAAGATGGGCTACAAGGAGATCGAGGTCGGCTTCCCGGCGTCCGGCCAGACCGACTTCGACTTCGTGCGCTCGATCATCGAGGAAGAGGGCGCGATCCCGGACGACGTGACGATCTCCGTACTGACCCAGGCCCGCGAGGACCTGATCGAGCGGACCGTCGAGTCCCTGAGGGGCGCGAAGCGGGCCAACGTCCACCTCTACAACGCGACCGCCCCCGTCTTCCGCCGGGTCGTCTTCCGCGGTTCCAAGGACGACATCAAGCAGATCGCCGTGGACGGCACGCGGCTGGTCATGGAGTACGCCGAGAAGCTGCTGGACACCGGGGCCGGTGGTACGGAGTTCGGCTACCAGTACAGCCCGGAGATCTTCACCGACACCGAGCTGGACTTCGCCCTGGAGGTCTGCGAGGCGGTCATGGACGTCTGGCAGCCCGGGCCGGACCGGGAGATCATCCTCAATCTGCCCGCCACCGTGGAGCGCTCGACACCGTCGACGCACGCGGACCGCTTCGAGTGGATGCACCGCAACCTCTCCCGCCGCGCGTACGTCTGTCTGTCGGCCCACCCGCACAACGACCGCGGCACCGCCGTCGCCGCCGCCGAGCTGGCCGTGATGGCCGGCGCCGACCGCGTCGAGGGCTGCCTGTTCGGCCAGGGCGAGCGCACCGGCAACGTCGACCTGGTCACCCTGGGCATGAACCTCTTCTCCCAGGGCGTCGACCCGCAGATCGACTTCTCCCACATCGACGACATCCGCCGCACGTGGGAGTACTGCAACCAGATGGAGGTCCACCCCCGCCACCCGTACATCGGGGACCTTGTCTACACCTCCTTCTCCGGCTCCCACCAGGACGCCATCAAGAAGGGCTTCGACGCCATGGAGGCCGACGCGGCCGCCCAGGGCAAGACCGTCGACGACATCGAGTGGGCCGTGCCGTACCTGCCCATCGACCCCAAGGACGTCGGCCGCTCCTACGAGGCGGTCATCCGCGTCAACTCGCAGTCCGGCAAGGGCGGTATCGCCTACGTCCTGAAGAACGACCACAAGCTGGACCTGCCGCGCCGGATGCAGATCGAGTTCTCGAAGATCATCCAGGCCAAGACGGACGCCGAGGGCGGCGAGGTCACGCCGGCGGAGATCTGGTCGGTCTTCCAGGACGAGTACCTGCCGAACCCGGGCAACCCCTGGGGCCGCATCCAGGTGCGGACGGGGCAGTCGACGACGGACACGGACGGCGTGGACACCCTCACGGTCGAGGCCACGGTCGACGGCGAGGACACGGTCCTGACCGGCTCCGGCAACGGCCCGATCTCGGCCTTCTTCGACGCCCTGCAGTCCATCGGTATCGACGTACGCCTGCTGGACTACCAGGAGCACACCATGAGCGAGGGCGCCTCGGCGCAGGCCGCCTCATACATCGAATGCGCGATCGACGGGAAGGTCCTCTGGGGGATCGGCATCGACGCGAACACGACACGTGCATCGCTGAAGGCCGTGGTCTCCGCGGTCAACCGCGCGGACCGCTGACCCTCTGACCGGCCCGTTCACGGCCCCGCCCGCCCTCAAGGGCGGGCGGGGCCGCGTCATGGACCAGCCATTTCGGCCGGAGATCACGGCACGGTCTCGTCCGGGGTACTGACTTCGCCTCACCAATGTGGCTAACATCACGCCAGCGCGGCGACGTTGCCGTGGGGTTACGGAGGTGCGACGTGCTGCCAGGACGGGGACGCAACGGCCGAGGAGTCCGTAAGAGCCGTGCCGCGCACGTCCTCGGAATTCGCACCGCGTGGATCGCCCTCGGCGACGGTGAGTTCTTCTGCCCCGGCTGCGGGGGCGACCGCAACTACCAGCGGCTCGCCGGACGGCGCCGCTTCACCCTCGTCGGGCTCCCGGTCCTGCCACGTGGCGAGACGGGCCCGGTCGTCGAGTGCGCGGCCTGCGGCCGCCACTACGGCATGGACGTCCTCGACCACCCCACCACGACCCGCTTCTCGGCCATGCTCCGCGACGCGGTCCACACGGTGGCCCTCGCCGTACTGGCCGCGGGCGGCGCCTGCTCCCGGACGTCCCTGGAGACGGCTGCCGCAGCCGTCCGCTCCGCCGGCTTCGACGACTGCACGGGGGACGGGCTCGGCGCCCTGGTCGAGGCCCTGGCCGCCGACACCGGCCGGGTCTGCGGCGAACCGGGCGGTACCAGCCTGGCCATAGAACTCCACGAGGCCCTGGACCCCCTCGCCCCCCATCTCGCCTCCGCGGGCCGCGAGACGATCCTTCTCCAGGGCGCCCGTATCGCCCTGGCGGACGGCGCCTACACCCCGGCGGAACGGGACGTCCTCGCCACCGTGGGCGCGGCCCTCACGATCCATTCGGACGACGTGACCCGCCTGCTGGCGGCGGCACGGACGCCGTCCTAGGTCACTCGCGCCAGTGAGCCGCGCACGGTTTGGGGATCACACGCGCTGAGGCTGGGGAGCATGTGACCGACAAGGTCACCGTCCCTTCGGGGACCACAGCCCCTGGGGAGAGGGATGACACCTCTGTGCCGCGCCGTCCTCGCTGCCGCGCTGCTCACACCGCTCATGACCACCGCACCCGCCGCGCCCGCCTCCGCCGCCCCCGGCTGCACCTCCTCCGTGCCGTACACCGCCGGCCGGGGCGGATACAACACCTACCGGATCCCGGCGGTCGTCACGACCCGGAAGGGGACCGTGCTCGCCTTCGCCGAGGGGCGGCGCGACGGTGCGGGGGACAGCGGCGACATCGATGTCGTGCTCAAGCGCTCCTCCGACGGCGGCTGCACCTGGGGGCCCCTCGAAGTGGTCGCCGCCGGCAGGGGGGACACCCGGGGCCGGTGGTGGACCCGCGCACCGGGCGGATCGTCCTGGTCACGTCCTACAACGGCGGTGCGATGACCGAGTCGCAGATCATGCGTGGCAAGGCGACGCCGGTGCGGAGCCGCCGGGTGTTCGTACAGACGAGCGGTGACGACGGGCGGCACTTCACGCCCCCGCGGGACATCACCGCGGAGGTGAAACGGCCGCACTGGCGGTGGTACGCCACCGGTCCCGGCCATGCGGTCGCCCTCACCCGCGGTCCGTACGCAGGCCGCCTCGTCGTGCCCGCCAACCACTCCGCCGCGCCGCCCGCAGGCTCCCGGGACACCGGGCGGGAGGCCAGATACTACGGCGCGCACGCGCTCTACAGCGACAACGGCGGGCTCAGCTGGCACATCGGCTTCGCCGACGAGTCCTACGACGGGCGGACCAACGCCAACGAGAGCAGCGCCGCCCAACTCCCCGACGGCAGACTCTACTTCAGCGCACGTGACCAGGGCGGCAGGAGTGCGGGCAACCGCCTCGACAGCTACTCCGGCGACGGCGGGCAGAGCCTGGACCGCCCGTTCGCCGTGCAGCACACCCTGGACGACGTCCCCCCCGTGCAGGGCAGCACGCTGCAACTCGGTGGTCGCGGTGCGCCCCTGCTGTTCTCGGGACCCTCCACCCCCACCGCGCGCCGCGCGATGGCGATCTGGCGCAGCACCGACGGCGGGGCGACCTTCAGCAAGGCGCTGACGCTGTCCCGGCACTGGGCCGCCTACAGCGACCTCGTACAACTGCGCGGCGCCAGGGTCGGCATCCTGTACGAGACCGGGACGACCGGTCCGTACAACTCGATCGAGTTCCGCCGGATCCCCGTCGCCCGGCTGGACTGACGGCTACAGCAGCCCCGCTGCCGCCAGGAACTTCCCCACCCGTTCCGTCTCCTCCGGGGACAGCGGCACCTGGGGCTCCGCCGTGGCCGGGCAGGCGATCACCCCTCGCAGGTGCAGTGCCGCCTTGAACGCCCCCAGGCCCGAGGAGCTGTTGCCCATCCGAAGCGGGTCCCCGACCCCGACCATGCCGTACAGCGCGCACAGCCGGTCCTGCTGGGCCCGGGCCGCGTCCCAGTCGCCCGCACGGCACAGCCGGTCCAGCCGGACGTAGCCCTCGGGGTCCACGTTGGCCAGTCCGGGCACCGCCCCGTCCGCGCCCAGCGCCAGCGCCGAGTCCACGACCAGCTCGGACCCCGTGAGCACGCTGAAGTCCGTGCCGCCGGCCCACGTGCGGGCGCCACTGACGACGGCGCGGAAGCCGGCCAGGTCACCGCTGGAGTCCTTCAGTCCGGCCAGGACCCGGTCGGCGGCCAGCTCCAGCACCAGCTCCGGGCTCAGCTTGGTGTGGACGGCGACGGGGATGTCGTAGGCGAGGACCGGGACGGGGGAGCGGTCGGCGACCAGGCGGAAGTGGCGGGCGATCTCCGCCGGATGCGTCCGCGTGTAGAAGGGCGCGGTCACGACCACCGCATCCGCGCCCGCCCCGGTCGTCGCCGCCACATGGTCCAGCACCCGGGGCGTGGTCATGTCGATCGCGCCGGCCAGCACCGGGACCTGGCCCCCCACATGGGACACCACGGTCTCCACCACCAGGCGCCGCTGGCGGTCGGTCAGGTACGCCGCCTCGGACGAGGACCCGAGCACGAACAGGGCATCCACCCCGGCGCTCAGCAGATGGTCCACGAGACTCGTCAGCGAGGCGACGTCCACCTCACGTTCCGGTGTCAGGGGGGTGCAGACGGGCGGGACCACACCGGACACCGCCTTCCTGCCGTGCGGCTTCGGGGCGCCGACGCGTCCGTGCGGCTCACTGGAGGTGGGGAAGGACATCAGGGCTCCCGCGCGTGTTTCCGGTCCGGCAGTGCCTCGGCCACGGCGGTGGCCGGGGAGGGCACCGCCGCCTGGCGCACGAGGTCGCCGGTCGGCTCGCCCTCCTCCACAGGATGGTGGCAGCGGAAGCGGTGCCCGGCGGCCGACGCGCCCGAGAACTCCGGCATCGCCGCGGCACATACCTCGTCCGCCTTCCAGCAGCGGGTGCGGAACGGGCACCCGCTCGGCGACCGGGTCGCCGACGGCACCGGGCCGGCCAGCGGGATCGGATCGATCGGATCCAGCAGCCCGGGCGTCGCGGAGAACAGGGCGCGGGTGTAGGGGTGCCGTGCGTGGCCGGTCACCCGGTCGGCCGGGGCCTCCTCGACGATCCGGCCGAGGTACATCGTGATCACCCGGTCGCTCATCCGCCGTACCGTCTGGATGTCGTGCGAGACGAAGACGAGGGCGAGGCCCAGGCTCTCCTTGAGATCCAGCAGGAGGTTCAGGATCTGCGCGCGGACCGACACGTCCAGTGCGCTCGTGGGTTCGTCCGCGACCACCAGGTCCGGCTCCAGCGCCAGGGCGCGGGCGATGGCGACACGCTGGCGCTGGCCCCCGGAGAGCCGCCCCGGAAGCCCCTCGGCGAGCGTGCGGGGCAGACCGACGAGGGCCATCAGCTCCCTCACCCGTTCCTCGCGCCGGGCCCTGGTTCCCCAGTGGTGCACGTCCAGCGGGTCGCGCAGGATCCGCCGGACGGTCAGCCGGGGGTTCAGAGCGGTCGACGGGTCCTGGAAGACCATGCCGGTGCTGCCGCCGACCGCGGTCCGGCGTTCGGCGGGCGGCATCGACCACAGGTCGCGGCCGTGGAAGAGCACCGCGCCCGACGTCGGCCGTTCGGCCCCGACCAGCACCTTGGCCAGCGTCGATTTCCCGCAGCCCGACTCGCCGACCACACCGACCGTCTCGCCGGGCGCGATGGCGAAGTCGGCGCCCGTCAGCGCGTACACCCGGTCCCGCGTGAACAGCCCGCCGCTGCGCGCCCGGTGGACGACATGGGCGTCGCGGAGCCGCACGATCGCGTTCATCCGACGGCCTCGCTCTCCTCCGCCGTCCCCAGGCGGACCGCCGGGTGGTGGCAGGCCGCCCGGTGCGCGGATGTCCCCGCCAACGCGGGCGCCGTCCCCCGGCACACCTCGTCGGCGGACGGGCAGCGGTCCGCGAAGCGGCAGCCCGCCGGGAAGTCCGCCGGGGCGGGCACGACCCCCTTGATCTGCGTCATCCGCTCGGCCGCGGACTCCAGCGACAGCACGCTGCCGAGCAGTCCGCGCGTGTAGTGGTGGGCCGGTGCCTCCACCAGGTCCGCGGTCACCCCGGTCTCCACGATCCGTCCGCCGTACATCACCACCACCCGATCCGTGACGTCCGCGACCAGCGCCAGGTCGTGCGAGACCAGGACCAGCGCGAAGCCCAGTTCCTCCCGCAGCCCCAGCAGCAGCTGGACGACCTGGGCCTGCACCGTCACATCGAGCGCGGTGGTCGGCTCGTCGGCGACGATCAGCCGCGGGTCGCGGGAGAGCGCCATGGCGATCAGGACGCGCTGGCGCTGCCCGCCGGAGAGTTCGTGCGGGTAGCTGCGTAGCGTGCGCCCGGGGTCGAGACCGACCAGCGTCAGCAGTTCGGCGGGGCTGCGCCGTCCGCCGCGCCGTACGACCTGTCCGAGCTGGGCCCGGATCGTCATGGCCGGGTTCAGCGACGACAGGGCGTCCTGGTAGATCATCGCCATCTCATGGCCCAGCAGCCTGCGGCGGGCGCGCATCGGCGTGCCCACCAACTGCCGCCCGTGGAAACGCACCTGTCCGCGCACCCGGGCGCCCCGGGGCGCAAGGCCCATCACCGCGAGCGCCGTCAGGGACTTGCCGCATCCCGACTCGCCGACCAGGCCGAGCACCTCGCCGGGACGCACCTCGAAGCTCACACCGTCGACGACGTCAACGCCGTGGTGCCGGCCGGGAAAGCTGATGGCGAGGTCCTCCACGGCGAGCACCGGCTCCCCGCCGGGCAGCGGGCGGGCCCGGGAGCGCAGTCGCCGCGCGGCCTCGGCGAGCCCGGGCAACGGCACCGCCTCGCCGCTGCCAGGCTCCGGCGTCTCCAGCCGGTCGCCGTCCCCCCGCACCTCCGCGTCCCGTGCCGCAGGAGCCGCCCACGCGTCCAGGACGCCCTCGGCCAGGACGTTCAACGAGAGGACCGTGACCAGCATCAGCAGGCCCGGGAAGGCCGTGGCCCACCAGCCGCCGGTCAGCACCATGTTCTTGCCGTCCGCGATGACACCGCCCCACGACGGGTCCGGGGGCCGCACACCCGCGCCGATGAAGGACAGCGACGCCTCGAACACGATGGCCTCGGCGACCTGGACCGTACAGAACACGAGGACCGGCGCGGCACAGTTGACGGCCACATGCCGGACGACGACATGAGGGGTGCGGGCGCCGATGACCCGTTCCGCCGTCACATAGTCCTCGCCGTACTGGTCCAGGACGTTCGCCCGTACGACCCTGGCGACCGGCGGGGTGAACAGGAACGCGATCGCGCACATCAGCACCGTGATCCCGCCGCCGAACACGGAGATGAGGACCGCCGCGAGGGCGATGCCCGGGAACGCCATGACGATGTCCAGACCGCGCATCAGCGTCTCGTCCACCGCCTTGCGGGAGGTCGCCGCGACCGCCCCGAGCAGGGCCCCGGCGACCAGTGCCAGGGCGGTCGCCCCGAGTCCGATGGCGAGGGACCAGCGGGCGCCGTACATCAGCCGACTGAGGATGTCCCGGCCGAGGCTGTCCTGGCCCATCCAGTGCGCGGCCGACGGGTGCCCGGTACCGTCGACCGGGTCCTGCTGGTCCAGGGGGTCGTGCGGGGCGATGAGGGGTGCGAGCAGCGCCACCAGCCCGACGAGGGCCAGGAAGCAGAGCGCGGCCTTCGGCAGCGCCGGCAGCCGGCGCCGGCCGCGCAGCCGGAGCCCGGGGCGGGACAGGGCCTCGGTGAGGCTCTTGCGTGTGGCGATCACCGGGCCGTATCCCTCAGTCGCGGGTTGACCAGCAGATACAGGATGTCGATGACTAGATTGACGACCACGAAACCGGCCGCGGTCGTCAGCACGACGCCCTGGACGACCGCCGGGTCGCCGTTCTTGACGGCGTCGATCATCAACTTGCCCATCCCGGGCAGGGAGTAGATCGTCTCGATGACGACCGCGCCCCCGAGTAGATAGCCGACCCGCAGGCCCAGCACGGTCAGCGGGTTGACGAGCGCGTTCCGCAGCACGTTCCGCCCGACCACCACCCGGGGCGGCAGCCCGCTGCCGATCGCCGTGCGCACGTAGTCCTTGTCCAGCTCCTCCACCACGGACGTGCGCACGATCCGGGTCAGCTGCGCCGCCACCGGTAGCGACAGCGCGAGCGCGGGCAGGGCCATCGTCCGCAGCCAGCCGGTGAAGGAGTCGGCCGGATTGATGTAGCCGCCGGTCGGGAACCAGCCCCGGTCCACGGCCAGATACTGGATCATCAGCAGGGCCAGCCAGAAACCGGGAGCTGCGACCCCGATCAGGGACACCACCCGGATGATCTGGTCCGGCGGCCGGTCCCGGTAGATCGCGGCGGTCACCCCGCCGAGCAGCGCCAGCACCACGGCGATCCCGAGCCCCAGGAAGGTGAGCTGGAGCGTGAGCGGCAGCGCGGTGGTGACCTGCTCGACCACCGGCGCCCGGGTCAGCACGCTGGTGCCCATGTCGCCGTGGAGCAGCGCGCCGACGAAGTGGACGTAGCGCACCGGCAGTGGGTCCAGCAGCCCGTTGCGCTCCCGGAAGTCGTGCAGTTGCCGTGGTGTCGGATTGGTGCCCTGGAAGAACGCGGAGGCCGGGTCGGTGTCCGAGAACCGCATCAACAGGAACACGAACAGCACGATGCCGAGCATCAGCGGCACGAGCAGGAGGACCCGGCGGGTCAGAATCCTGGCGATGGCGCCCACGGACTGTGCCCCCTGTCGCTAGGCCCACTTGGCCTGGAGTAGGTTGATCCCTGGGTAGGGCTGCGCCCTCACGCCGGTGAGTCGTGCGGGGTTCCACGCCGTCATCAGCTCGTTGTGGACCACGGGGTAGAGCACGGCCTGCTCGGCGACGACATCGATGCAGTCCTGGATCATCGTCCGCTTCCTGTCCGGGTCGGGCTCCCGGGTCGCCCGGTCCATGTCCGCGAAGAGCCTCTCGGCCACGGGATGGTCCGCCCAGCGGGCATAGCGCATCCACAGGTTCTGCGGGGCGTAGTTGTAACGCATGATCAGATCGGCGTCGACGCCGAACTGGTTGGGGTTCGAGGCGGCGGCGACGACCTGGTAGTCCTGCTTCTGGTCGAGCTTGGTGAAGACGGCCGTCGTCTCCTGCGGCGAGAGCGCCGTCCGCACACCGATCGCGTCCCAGGACGACTTGATAGTTGGCAGACAGTCGACGACCCAGCTCACGTTCGCCGCCAGGAGCTCGATCCGCAGCCCCCTGACTCCGGCCTCCTTCAGGAGCCGTCTGGCCTTGCCGGGATCGTGGCCGTAGACCGTCCGGGCCCGCCGGTGAGCAGGGTTGGCCTCGTCGAGGAAGGAGGTCGACGGCCTGCCGTGGCCCCTGAGCGCGACCTTGACCATCTTCTCGCTGTCGATGGCGTAGTGCAGCGCCTGCCGGACCCGGACGTCGTCGAAGGGCCGGTGCCCGGTGTTGAACATCAGGAACAGGTTGTTCATCCCGGCGCCGCCTGCGACCGTCAGCCCGTCCCGCCTCAGATGCCCGATGTCGGCGTACGGGATGTTGTCCGCGACCTGCGCCCCCGCGCCGGAACCGGAGATCCTGGCGACACGTGGCGCGGCGTCGACGATCGACAGCCAGTTCATCTTCTTGAAGGCGGGCGGGCGCGGCCCGTTGTAGCGGGTGTACGCCTCGAGGACCGTGTTCGACTTGGGGTGGTGCGCGCTCTGCCGGTACGGTCCCGAGCCGATCGCCGTGCCTCTGACGGCGTCGTCCCAGCCGCCCGGCCGGGAGAAGACGTGCCTCGGCATGATCTTCGCCAGCGTCAGCCGGGAAAGTCCGTCGCGAAAGGGGAATTTGAGCACCAACTCGACGTTCCGCGCGTCGATCTTGCGCACTTCCTTCAGCCAGCTCGCGAAGAAGCCCGTGACGAGAGTCGGTGTCCTCGGGTCGAGGATCCGGTCGAAGACGAACAGGACGTCGTCGGCCGTGACCGGATGGCCGTCGTGGAAGGTCGCACCGGACCGCAGCGTGAACGTCCAGGACGTACCGTCCAGGTCCTTCGGCACCTCGGTGGCGAGCGCCGCGTAGGGCTTGCGGGAGATCGGATCGGTGTCGAGCAGCCCCTCGTAGATGTGGTTGTTGGCGGCCATGCTGAAGGCCGAGGCGGTCTGTGTCGGATCCCAGCTGCCGTCGTTCCCGTACCCGATGACCGCCGTCAGCGTGTGGTGGCCGCCGATGTCGTTGGTGGACTCCGGGCCCCAGGAGCAGGCGGCCGGCGAGGAGGAGAGGGCTGCCACGCCCAGCGCGCCGGAGTACCTCAGGAACGCCCGGCGGGCCGGCGCCGGTACGTCGCGGGTGGCGTCGCGCACGGTTCCTCCAGCAAACATGATCTGGGTGGAGTCTTCGGCAGGGGACTCGAGGACGGGGAGATACGACGTCCTACGTCTCCATCGGCAGCGCGACCCTAGGAGGGGGCGCCGGGGTGGTCAAGGGACGTTACCCGAATGGCGTAACCGCCAAAGGTGCGACCAATGGCGTCGTGAAATGTAGGTAGTTGGCAATATGTCCATACCGAGGAGACGACGCCGGGCGAACGCGCGCGTACGATTCGGCGCATGGCTCAGGAGCCCGGAAACAGGCACGAGGCCGAGCGGCGCATAAGCGGCCGGATCCAGCGTGAGGTCATGCAACTCGTCCTCGATCGCAAACTCCGGCCCGGCGATCCGCTGCCCACCGAGTCGGAACTGATGGACGATCTCGGGGTCAGCCGCAACTCCGTGCGGGAGGCGCTCAAGGCGCTCCAGGCGCTCGACATCGTGGAGATCAGGCACGGCTACGGGACGTATGTCGGGCAGGCGTCGCTCACTCCGTTCGTCGACGGACTCACCTTCCGCGCGCTCACCCGGCCCGACGATGAGATGGACGCCCTGAACGAGATCCTCCAGGTCCGTGAGGTGCTGGAAGGGGGGCTGATCCGCCGGGTGGCGACGACGGTGTCCGAGCCGGAGCTGGACCGGCTGGAGGCGGTGGTGGACCGCATGGAGGCGGCCGGCCGCGAGGGCCGCCCCTTTCCCGAACTCGACCGGGAATTCCACGAGTTGCTGTACGGCACGCTGGGCAACGCGTTCGTGCCGCAGTTACTGGGCGCGTTCTGGACGGTGTTCCGGCGGGTCGCCCTCGCCCGGGAGTGGCCCGGCGGCCCCGCCCCCGAGCTGACGGCCCGCCGCCACCGCGACATCGTCAGGGCCCTGCGGTCCCGGGACGCGGAGGGCGCGGAGCGGGCGATGACGGACCACTTCAGCGGGATCGAGGCGGCGATGACGGGCGCCCCGGCGCGGGGCCGGCCGTACGCGGGGGGCGCCTTCTAGGCTTCCCGGTGCGGTCCGCGCGCCTCACAGCCCGAGGGTCATGATGAGGCGGTCCTCCCCGGCGCCGAAGTAGTCCTTGCGGACGCCTTCGTCGGACGAGAAGCCCAGTGACCGGTACAGCATGATGGCGGCGGCGTTCGCCGGCTCCACCGTCAGCCGGACCTCGCGGACGCCGTCGGCGCGCAGCCGGCGCAGCACCTCCAGCATCAGCCGGCGGCCCAGCCCCCGCCCCCGCTGGTCGCGCGTGACGCCGAGGCTGACGACCCAGCTCCGGTATCCGTCCCGCGTGGTCACGTACAGGACGTAGCCGTGCAGGCTCCGTCCGTCGTCGAGGACGAGAAGGCAGTCGCCGTGCAGATCGAACAACTGGCGCAGGACGAACTGGGGGTAGGGGTCGTCCGGGAAGGCCTCGTGGTCGACGCGGATGAGTTCGGGCAGGTCGTCCTCGGTCACCCCCCTCATCGTCAGGGGCCGGTCCACGAACGCCCGTTCACGGAAGAGGGACGGCCCGATACGGCCGCCGGGCGAAGGGAAACGTTCCTCTGGAAACGCGGTCATGCCGCCCCCTGCGAGATGGAGTCAAGGGTCCGTGCCACCCGCACGGGTGGTACGGGTGGGACGTGCGCCGTCCGCCGTTCGGGTGTGTTCGACAGAGTTACGACCATCTTGAGCGGCAACGATCTGGCCGTTCAAGGCGGGATCAGGTCCAAAAGTGCATTCGCCCCGGTGCGCCCCCGATGCGCCCCGCCGGAGGTAATTGTTCCTGCGACATCGAGGCGAGGGGGATCCAGCGGGCCTTGGACATTGGTACCGTGGGGCGATGACCTTCAGATCGCCGGGGGACGCGCAGTTGAATGCGGATGTGTCCTGGGCCGCATTCGATCCGATCGCCTACGTTGATCACAATTACCGTGACTTACAGGCGGAGGACGCGGAGATCCTTCATATCGTACGCGATCATTTCGGCGATCATTTCAGAGAGCATGCTGGCGGACCGGTTTCCGGTATCGACGTGGGGGCCGGCGCGAACCTCTACCCCGCACTGACCATGCTGCCCTGGTGTGACGAGATCACCCTCCTCGAACGCTCCTCCGCCAATGTCCGCTACCTGCGCGGCCAGACCGAGTCCTACGACGCCAACTGGGACCAGTTCTGGCGCGTCCTGTGCAAGAACGACGGCTACGCCGCCCTCGACATGGACCCGCGGGCCAAGTTCCGCAAGGCCGTCCGGGTCGAGTCGGGCGACCTCTTCGACCTCGTACGGCACCAGGGCCGCTGGTCCATGGGGACCATGTTCTTCGTCGCGGAGTCGATGACCACCTCGCACGAGGAGTTCACCAGGGGCGTCGAGTGCTTCCTGCGCGCCCTGGCCCCCGGCGCGCCCTTCGCCGCCGCGTTCATGGAACATTCGAAGGGTTATCATGCGGGCGAGCATTTCTTCCCCGCCTGCGACGTGGGAGAGTCTGAGGTGTACGAGAGCCTCGAGCCTTTTGCGGGCGAGTTCAAGACCACCCGCCTCAAGGCCTCGGCCGCCGTACGCGAAGGTTATTCGGGAATGATCGTCGCCTACGGCCGACGGAATTCGGACTCCGATATTCCGGCCGGTTGAGGACCGAATCTTCCGAATCTTCACAACAGAAGAGGGCTCATCTTCAATTGATGGCAGTGCGGCCTGTGTGAGGGGCATGGGATGCAGATCAAGCCACGCCAGCATCTGCTGGACATCTGGCAGGCGGTCGCCCGCAACTCGTTCGACGGGGGCGAGTGGACCTGGGGCAAGTGGGGTGGGGAGAGCAGTGTCGCCGACGCCGAGCACCTGCTGTGCCTCCTGTATCCGGCCACGGAGATCCCGGCCTTCCGGCTGGACGACCCGGACACCACGCAGGACGACGTCCAGAAGGTCCTGAGGAAGGCCGGCGGACGGCTGGAGATCCCGGCCAACCTCGTCACGGCCGCCAACCAGTTCATGCGCACGCACATCGGCGACGACAAGAGGCCCACGTTCGCCGGTGGCCACTACTTCCTCTCCATGGACGAGGACCGGGACCTCACCGAGGAACAGCGCGCGCTCGGGGTGGTCGACTCCTACTCGATGTCGATCACCCTCTGCCTGGCCACGCTCGGCTTCCTCAAGGTGTACGAGTCCAAGACCCGCCGCAGCGACGTCCACGAGACGATCCAGGAACTGCGGGCCGCCACCAGTAACCGGCTCACCGCCGCCATGGTGAGCCTGCTGCGCTCCTTCACCGTCAACGTCTTCGACACCGACTCCTCCCAGGGCCGCACCCTCTGCGAACTCCTCGGCCAGGGACGGCTGTCACAGCGGCACGTCCTGCAGAAGTTCCAGCGCCGCTTCCGGCCGCTGCGCGCGGCCATCGTCGAGAGTTTCGTCCTCGGTGTCGACCTCGAGGAGGGCCTCAAGGACGAGAGCCAGCTCTTCGAGTGCGGCTGGGGCTGGAGCATCGTCAAGGACGCCCCCGAAGTGGAGACCGACGAGGAGATCGGGCCCCAGCCCGTGGGCGTCGCCAACCCGGTGCCCTACCTGTACTTCACCGTGGTCGCACTCGACGGTATCCAGGACCTGTTCTCCGACCGCACCCTCACCCTCGGCCTGCTCAACTCCGAGCAGCAGAAGCTCGCCGAGGCGTTACGACTGCGCTGGGAGATCACCCAGCAGTTCTGGTCGGGCATCGCGCGCTTCGACACCGACCGCTGGCCCCTGGAGGACATCCCCTGGCGCACCACCGGCCAGAAGCTGGAGTCCGAGTACTTCTCCCTCTCCGTCGCCGCCATCCTCGTCCACGACCTGATGCGGCGCCGGGCCACCGACGACGACCTGACCCGCACCGTCAACGTGATGGAACGCCTCGCCGAGCGGGGCCGCATCACCAGCCGCATGATGCGCGACGACCCCATGGTCCAGCTGCACAACCCCGGCGTCACCCTGCCGTTGCAGGGCAGCGAACGCATCGGGCCGCAGATGCAGTGGACCATGACCGACTTCTCCGCACAGCTGCTCAAGCGCACTATCCAGCTGTGCACGCTCTCCCGCAACCTGAGCTCGCACGACCGGCTGCTCAGACTCGCCGAGGACATCTTCGGCCATGTGTGGATGCGCCGCATTCGCGACGGCGAGGGCGTCGGCCTGTGGGACAACGTCCACGCCGCCTACCCCGAATCGCCGGTCTCGGAAGGACCGGTGTCCTGGAACGTCACCGAGCGCGTCACCGAGGTGATGGTCCAGGTCCACCAGATGTACCGGCAGCCGCCGATCCGCAGCACCGAACTGACCCAACTGGCCAGGGCGTTGCTCAGCGAGTCCAGCCACCTCCTCGGCAATGAACAGATGGAGCCCGCGCCCGCCTCCGAGGGCAACCGCGGCATGGAACTCAGGAGCATCGAGGTCAAGTTGCGCCGTGCCCGCACGCTCGTGGACGAACAGCCCGGAACCGCCTGCGCGCTGACGCTCGACGTGCTCGGGCAGCTCGACGCCCTCGCCCGGGCCCGCGAGGCCGCGGGCCAGGGGGTGTAGCCGTGCTCGTCTTCGCGGCCTCCGACAAGGGAGGCACGGGCCGCTCCGTCACCAGCGCCAACCTCGCCTACCACCGGGCGCTGGCCGGCGACGACGTGTGCTACCTCGACTTCGACTTCGGCTCGCCCACGGCGGCGGCCGTCTTCGACGTCCCGGACGCGCGGCAGGCCGCCGAGGACCGCGGCCTGCACTCGTATCTGAGCGGCGCGGTGGGCGAGCCGCTCCGTATCGACGTGTGGGCGGACACCGAGCACCGGGTGCTGCGCAACCGGCCGCCCGGCTCCGGCCGTCTGGTACTGATGCCCGGCGACCTCAGCGGCGGCGAGTTCGCGACCGGCGAGGACAACCTGCGCCGCTGCGTCGATCTGATGCTCCGGCTCAACAGCGAGTTCGACCTGATCGTCGTCGACCTCAGCGCCGGCCGCAGCTACGCCGTCGACATGGTCCTGGAGGCCACCTCGCAGCGGGAGATGCGGGGCGTCGAGTTCCGCTGGCTGGTCTTCCACCGCTGGACCCGTCAGCACGTGGCGGCCGCGGCGAGCCTGGTCTTCGGCAAACGCGGCATCGTCGCCGGAGGTGTGGCCCGCGGCCACGACGAGGACGCGCTGCGCAGCGTCATCCGCTTCGTGCGGGCCGCCGTACCCGACCCCGAGTCGTCGCTGTGGTCGCAGGTCTCGGCCACCCAGTCGGCCTGGATGCGGGAGTGTGACCGCGACCTCAAACAGATGTCCTCCACCCTCGGAATCGGATACACCCAGGTCCTCGGCTCCGTGCCCCTGGAGCCCGTCCTGCAGTGGCGAGAGCAGCTCATCACCGACGAGGACGTGCTCGACAGCCAGATCGCCAACCGGGAGACCTGGGAGGCGCTGAGCGAACTGGCCGGCCGGCTGACCGACGACAAGTACTGGGAGCAGGCGTGACGGAAGCCGTGTTCCAGGAGACCACCGCACAGCCCCGCACCCAGTCCTTACCGCTGTCCCATCTCTCGCTGGAGCTCGGCCACCTCTATATGGAGGACTTCGAGGCCGGCCCCGAGCGGCTGCGTGAGCACTTCGCCGAGGTGCGGATCTGGGTGGACGCCGCCCGCGCCTCCGCCGCACGCCGCGCCGGAGGCAAGCGGCCACGCATCAGCACGTGCTTCCTCATCGACGACTACTTCACCCGTTTCTCCACCCCCGCCGAACTCGTCCCCGTGGTGCTGGCGGAGGCCGAACGGGCCGGGCTGGTCATCGACTACCTGGCGCGTGAGTCGGGCTGCGCCGTAGCCGACAAGATCGAGCTCGCCGAGGCCGTGATGCACCGCCTCGTGGAGTCGCCGCCGCCCGGCAGCTACGGCTCCCGCCCGTCCGTCAGCCAGACCGGCTGGCTCGCCAACGGACAGCGCACCCCCTCCTCGCGCAGCGCCATGGGCGAGATCACCGGCTGGCAGCCGCCCCAGGAGACCGCGGCGCGCAACCACTCCGTGTTCATGGACGTCGAGCTTTGGTCGGAGAAGGACGGACAGCGCCTGTGGTCCTGCCCGTTCCTCGCCGCCGTCTGGCAGCTGGCCCGTCTCGGCCTGCTGCGCCACCTCGGCGAGCCCGTGCTGACCCCGCGCCCCTGGGACGGCGGCGACTTCCCCTACGACTGGGACCGGCTGCCGCCGCTGCTCCGGCTCAACGCCTCGGCGGCGCCCTTCAGCGCGTACCGCACCTGCACCCTGATGCCCAACCGCTTTCTCGCCGTGGAGGACGCCGTACGGCTCGTCCTCGACCAGATCGACGTCGACTCGGCAGCCCTGCGGCAGGTCGCCGAGCGCTCCGCCCGCGAAGGGGTCGCGGTTCCGGCCGCGGTGGCCCAGCGCGCCACGTACGTCTTCTACGAGGAGCCCGCCTCCACCCTCTCCTACGGGGAGAGCTGAGATGGCAGCCCCCGGGCACTCGGTGGGTCCGGTGCTCGCCTGCGGTGAGACGCGCACGGGTCTGCTGCCGTCCTTCCAGGCGCTGGACGGCCGGGCCGCCGCCCAGCTGCTCAGACTGCGTGCCGACGAACACGTCCGCGTCTCCGAGCGGCCCAACCTCTACGCGCTCTCGCCGCAGGTCCTGACCGGTGTGGACTGCCGGCTGCCCACCTCCAACGGCGCAAAGGTGCGCGCCGTCGGCACGGTGGCCGCCCGCGCCGCGCTCACCGAGGGCCGCGTGCTGCAGGCCACCGCGTACTTCGGCGCCCCGGCCGGCGGCCCCGACTCGCGCCGCCCCTGGGGCCACTACCTGGTGCGGCCCGGGATCATCGAGCCCTTCGGGAAGCTTCCCGAGCAGGCCACCGCGGCAGGCGTCCTGGGCGGCGCCGCACGCGGCGAACTGGACCTCGGGATGATCGCCGAGGGCCTGCTCGCCCAGTTACTGCGCCACCCGCTGCTCGACCACAAGGCACCCTTCAAGTCGCGGCGCACCCATCTGCGGTGGGCCGCGCGCCGTGCTCCGGCCGGTGAGGGGCCGGCGCTGGAGCGTTTCACCCTGGCCGAGGACGGGCTGCGGACCGTCGAGCTGCGGCTGCCTGAGGGCACCCCGCCCGCCGCGGCGGCGGGCCTGTGCGAGGACCTCGCGCTGCACGACTGGCTGCTGACCACCGTCGTGCACATGCTCGACAACAGCAGGCTCGGCGCCGCGGACGGCCCCTCGGCCGTCCTCGCCCTGCGCCCGGCCGTCGATCACCTGCTGCATCTGTGGATGCCGCGCGCACACGTGGACCCGGCGCTGGGCCACCTGTGGGACGTGCTGGAACGGGAGCCGGGGTTCACTCGCCAATGGCAGACCCTGGTCCAGCGCATCCGGGATCAACTGGCCGTCCAGGCCATTCCGCTGCTGCACGAGGCACTGAGCACGCGCTGAGCGGCGGCACGAATCAGACACCCGACGGGGGAGGCCGAAATGAGCGGAGCATCGACAGGGGACGTGAGGGCCGTGCCGCAGCGGGAGGAGCAGCGCATACCCAAGCTGCTCCGTAAGACGCTGCTCACGGTCGTGGTCGCCGCAGCCACCTATGTGCTGACCAACGTCCTCGATCAGGACAAGAACCAGGTGTGGCAGCTGACCGTGTCCGTCGTCCTCGGCGGCTCGGCACTGATCATCCAGTACCTCGTGGAGTTCGAGCAACGCCTGGAGTCGATGGAGGAGAGCCAGAAGCGGCGCATCCGCGAGATGCGGGACAGCCTGACCAGCCATCACGAGCAGATGCGCCGGGCAGTCGACGAGAGCTTCGCCAAGATCAACGACGCGACCGAGCTGTTCAGCCAGGTGGACCGTTCAGTGCTGCGCTCCGACGGGGTGACCCGGCTGGCCCGTAAGTACACGCAGGTCGGCGAGCACGGATCGGAGCTCGTCAAGACCTTCGCCCAGGAGGAGATCGGCCGGCTCGCCTCACTCATGGAGAGCCTCAGCAACGGCAGCGCCGACTGCCCGGGTGAGAACCACGACTGGCTGATCGACCTCACCACCTGCGCCAAGGAGACGGTGTACGCCACCAGCACCTCGGTGGACCGCGACTTCTGGTTCAGCGAGCCGGCGAACCGGTACCTGAAGGCCCAGGAGAGGGCGATCAGCCAGCGCGGCGTGGTGGTGCGGCGGCTGTTCCTCGTCAGCAAGCCCGAGGACCGCACCCCGAGCCTCGAGCGCCTGTGCGAGCGGCACCGGGAGTTCGGCATCGACGCCCGTATCGCGGTCCGTTCCCTGCTGCCACCGCCCGCGCAGGTGACCCCGCTCAACGACTTCATCGTTTTCGACGGCGAACTCTCCTACGAGACCGAGCCGGACGTCGAGGTCATGCCCGCCAAGACGACGCTGAAGATGACCCGGGAGCACGTGTCCGAGCGGATCAATCGCTTCAACGTGCTCTGGGAGGCCACGGAGCCGACCGGTCCGGACCCGGAGCCCGAACCGACCGCGGCGTCCGGCTGAGCGCACACCGCGGCCGACACCGCGTCCTTCTCCCGTTCTCGACGTGCTCTCTTTGCAAAGCTTTACAGCGAATTAACCATTTTGGGAAGCGGTAAAGACCGAGAGGGTGAGGGGTCACCCGGACATCTGTGATGAGTTGCGCACCATGCTGGCCGCGGGCAGCATGACACCGTCAGCGCGAAGTTGCTGTTCAAGGCACATGTGCGCTCGTATACGGTCCGGTGAGACGGATCCCGGGGAGTCCCGGCGAGCGACGCGAGTACCGAGCTCCAGTACGGGAACGGCCGTTCCCCGGATGGCCACTTGTGCGGAACTAGCCACAGGCACAGCTGAAACGACAGCAGCAAACGCGCAAATCCGTCCATCTGGAGGTGTGTTCGTGAGCAGCATCGCCGAGTGGCTCGAAGAAAACGTCACGACCGACAAACGCGCCCTCGACTGGTACCGGGAACCCGAATGCGAGCCCCGTATCGTCCGCGCCTACCGCCAGCTACTGAGCGGCTATGAGATCGACACCTCGACGATCCTCAAGACGACGGTCGAGGTCCAGGGTGAACACGCAGGTGTGGTCCGCGTGCACGACATCAACTACTACTCGATCTGCGCGCACCACTTCCTGCCTTTCTACGGCAAGGTGGCGGTTTCCTACGTGCCCGGCGACCGGATCCTCGGCCTGGGCAAGTTCCCCCGGCTGGTGCAGGCGTTCAGCCGCAGGTTCCAGATCCAGGAGCACCTGGTGAAGGACATCGCCGAGGAGATCATGTCCTCGGGTGGCGCGCGTGCGGCACGTGTGGTGTCCACCGGCCGGCACATGTGCATGTGCAGCCGCGGCCCGTCCGACCAGACGGCGATCACCGACACCTCGTACGTCACGGGCGACAAGGAACTGTTCTCCCGGTTCGGGCTGGACGACTGACGGTCCGCCGGGCCCTGCACATCCGGCTTCGCGTGGCGGGCACCTGGGGTGGTCCGCCGCGCGCGGCCGTGCCGTCCGGCACGGCCGCGACATCCGTGACGCGCGGTCGAAGAACGCGAGTGTCCCCGGGAGTTCCGGGAGCGAGGCATGAAACTGGACTTCCTTCCAGCGCACGCGCTGAGTGACGGCGCCGTGCACCACTACTGTCTGCGGTGCCGCCGTGAAGCGGTGCGGTGGCGCACCACGGCGGACGGCCGACGGCACTGCGTGTGCGGCGCCTGCGGGCATGTCGCCGACCGGGCGCTCGTGCTGGACCCGGCAGTCCGGTGGTGGACGGACGACGAGGGCGAGTACTGGCACGAGACGGCGGGCGTGTTCGTCCGGGACGTCCACGGCCGCGTCCTGCTGTTCGACCGTACGGCGTTCCCCTTCGGTCTGACGATCCCCGCTGGGCACGTCGAGTGCCATGAGCACCCCGACGAGGCGGCGGCACGCGAGCTGTCCGAGGAGACCGGCATCGCCGGCGAGCCGCTGGAGCAGCTGGCCACGATCGCGGTGCCCGGTGACGGCTGCCGGCGTGGTGCCGACGCCCATCTGTGGCATGTGTACCGCACGGCCGGGGCGGTGGACGCGGACCGCGCGGTGGAACTCGGGCCGGAGGGCACCTCGGCCCTGTGGCTCACGCCCGACGAGGCGCTGACCCGGCCGGTCACGCATGCGGTGGGCCGCCTGCTCGACGTCTTCCGGGACGCCCTGGTGCCCTCCGGTGCGGCCGGCTGACCGTGGTGACCGCGACCCGGGCCGGGCGACGGGAGTGGATCGGGCTCGCGGTCCTGGCGCTGCCGACCATGCTCATCGGCCTCGACATGACCGTGCTGCACCTGGCCGCGCCGAGCATCAGCGAGCGTCTGCACCCGAGCAGTACGGAACTGCTGTGGGTCGTCGACATCTACGGCTTCATGGTCGCCGGTTTCCTCGCGACGATGGGGACGCTCGGTGACCGGATCGGGCGCCGCAGGCTCCTCCTGATCGGTGCCGCCGCCTTCGCCGCGGCCTCGGTGCTCGCCGCCTGCGCGCCCAGTGTGGGGACGCTCATCGCCTCGCGCGCCCTGCTGGGGGTGGCCGGGGCGACTTTGATGCCGTCGACCCTCTCCCTGATCAGCAACATGTTCCGCGACCCGGGGCAGCGCCGGGTGGCGGTCGCGGTGTGGATGACGAACTTCAGCATCGGCGGAATGGTCGGCCCGCTGATCGGCGGGCTGTTCCTGGAGCACTTCTGGTACGGCTCGGTCTTCCTGCTCGGTGTGCCGGTAGGTGTCGTCCTGCTGATCGCCGGGCCGCTGCTGCTGCCCGAGTACCGCGATCCGCAGGCCGGCCGACTGGACCCGGTCAGCGTCATGCTGTCCATCGCGACGGTGCTGCCGGTGGTCTACGGCTTCAAGGAGATCGCCCAGCAGGGTCTGCGCACCCTGCCGTTGCTCAGCGTCGCCGTGGGCCTCTGCCTCGGTGTCGTCTTCGTGCGCAGGCAGTTGCGGCTCGCCGATCCCATGCTCGACCTCCGGCTCTTCTCCCGCCCGGCGTTCGGGGTGTCGCTGGGCGGGCTGACCCTCGGACTCTTCGCGGTGACCGGGATCCAGTTCCTGCTTCTGCAGTACTTCCAGCTGGTGCTGGGCCTGTCTCCGCTGGCGACCGGGCTGTGGACACTGCCCGCGGTGCTCGCGGGCGTGGTGAGCGCGCTGCTGGCACCCCTGGTGGCGGCCCGCATCGGACCCGGATGGGTCATGGCGGGTGGCTTCCTGCTGTCCGTGCCAGGGCTGGTGCTGCTCACCCGGGCGGGTACGACGTCCGGGCCGGCCCTCGCCGTCGCCGGTTTCGCCGTGACCTCCTTCGGGGTGCAGGCGGCGCTCGCTCTCACCAACGACGTGATCATCAGCAGCGCCCCGCCCGAACGGGCCGGCAACGCCTCGGGCATCGGGGAGACCGGCGCGAACCTGGGCGAGGCGCTGGGCGTGGCCGTCGCCGGGTCCGTCGCCGCCGCCGTGTACCGCGCCAAGCTGAACCTCGGCTCCTTTCCGGACGGCGCGGAACTCGATCCGGCCGGGGCCGCCCGGGCGACCCTGGGCGGTGCCACCGAGGCCGCCGGCCGGCTGCCCGAGCGGCTCGGCGGTGAACTCCTCGCGGTCGCCAGGACGGCGTTCACCGACGGGATGCATGTGGCGGCGCTGGTCAACATCGGCCTCATGATGGCGCTCACGGGGGCGCACCTGGCCCTGCTGCGCCGCGACGCGGCGCGTCGGGGCCCCTCGGACCTCGATCCGGACCTCGATGCGGAACTTCAGGAAGCGGTCCCGGACCGCCGCTAGCGGACACCGCACCCGTGGCCGGGCTCAGCCCCGCGCCGCAGTGCTCCCCGCGCGCCGGGTGCGCACCGTCGGCCGGCCCAACATCCCTCTCCTGCCTCGCACTTGTAGGGCCCAGACACCTGTCGAGTGTAGATGCAGAGCGTCACTATGGAGATGCGAAGAGTAAAAGTCGACAAGGAAGGGGAGCACGGTGGCTGCAGTACACGTATCACTCGGGGGACGAGACTCGGCGCGATGCGTCGAAGAGGCGGAGGAACCAGTGAAGGAATTGCGGGCTGTGCTCGCGGACACCCGAATCACGTCGCCGTCGCTCCGGCTCGATCCGGTGGGTCTCGCGCGCGAGACCCACCGCACGCCCGTGGCATCGGGCGGCTGTCCCGTCGGCGTCGCCGCCCCGCTCGCGGCGGCCCTCCGTGCGCAGCGTGCCACGGGGCTGTGATGCAACCGCCACCCGTCGGTTCGTACGCCGTCGACATCCGTACCGGGAGGGTGGGCGTGGTCATGGGGCACGAGGGGCCGTATGTACAGCTGAGACCCTACGGCGGGGGCAAGGAATGGGACGTGGAGCCGGAGGCCGTACGCCTCGCGACCCCGGCGGAGCGCCTCAGGGCGGCGACCGCGTACGCCAACGCGCGCAGTCGTGGCGAGGTGCCCTGACGGACGGGCCCCCCGACCGGAAAGCGGACCATACGGCCCGGGGCGCGCCCGTCGTAGGCGAGAATGACTCCCATGAGTCTGTTCCGCGACGACGGCATCGTGCTGCGCACCCAGAAGCTGGGTGAGGCGGACCGGATCATCACGCTGCTCACGCGGGGTCACGGACGCGTGCGCGCCGTGGCCCGCGGCGTGCGCCGGACCAAGTCGAAGTTCGGGGCCCGGCTGGAACCCTTCTCGCATGTGGACGTGCAGTTCTTCGCGCGCGGGAGCGAGCTGGTGGGGCGCGGACTGCCGCTGTGCACGCAGAGCGAGACCATCGCCCCGTACGGGGGCGGGATCGTGACGGACTACGCCCGCTACACCGCCGGTACCGCCATGCTGGAGACCGCCGAGCGGTTCACCGATCACGAGGGGGAACCGGCGGTCCAGCAGTATCTGCTGCTCGTCGGGGGCCTGCGGACGCTGGCCCGCGGAGAGCACGCGCCGAACCTCGTCCTCGACGCCTTCCTGCTGCGCTCCCTCGCCGTCAACGGCTACGCGCCCAGTTTCGGCGACTGCGCCAAGTGCGGCATGCCCGGGCCGAACCGGTTCTTCTCCCTGGCCTCCGGTGGATCGGTCTGCGGTGACTGCCGGGTGCCCGGCAGCGTCGTACCCTCGCCAGGGGCCCTCGAACTGCTCGGCGCGCTGCTGACGGGAGACTGGGAGACCGCGGACGCGTGCGAGCCGCGGTACGTCCGGGAGGGCAGCGGGCTGGTGTCGGCTTATCTGCACTGGCACCTGGAGCGCGGGCTGCGCTCGCTCCGGTACGTGGAACAGTAGAGCGACCTGAGATCGAGGGAGACGAGAAGCACATGGCCGTACGCGGGTTCCTGGGGCGCCAGCGCCGCGAGTACACGACCCCGGAGCCGCACCCGTCCGGGGCCCGCCCGCCGAAGATTCCGGGCGAGCTGGTGCCGCAGCACGTGGCGATCGTGATGGACGGCAACGGCCGGTGGGCCAAGGAGCGGGGGCTGCCGCGCACCGAGGGGCACAAGGTCGGCGCCGAGCGCGTGCTGGACGTGCTGCAGGGCGCGATCGAGATGGGTGTGGGGAACATCTCCCTGTACGCCTTCTCCACCGAGAACTGGAAGCGCTCGCCCGACGAGGTGCGCTTCCTGATGAACTTCAACCGCGACTTCATCCGCAAGACCCGCGACCAGCTCGACGAACTCGGGGTCCGGGTGCGCTGGGTGGGCCGTATGCCCAGGCTGTGGAAGTCGGTGGCCAAGGAGCTCCAGATCGCCCAGGAGCAGACGAAGGGCAACGACCGGCTGACGCTGTACTTCTGCATGAACTACGGCGGCCGGGCCGAGATCGCCGACGCGGCACAGGCGCTGGCCGAGGACGTGAAGGCGGGCAGGCTCGACCCCGCGAAGGTCACGGAGAAGACCCTCGCGAAGTACCTCTACTACCCGGACATGCCGGACGTGGACCTGTTCCTGCGGCCGAGCGGCGAGCAGCGCACCTCCAACTACCTGATCTGGCAGAGCGCCTACGCCGAGATGGTCTTCCAGGACGTGCTCTGGCCGGACTTCGACCGCCGTGACCTGTGGCGGGCGTGCCTGGAGTTCGCCTCCCGGGACCGCCGCTTCGGCGGTGCCATCCCGAACGAGGAACTGCTGGCCATGCAGGGCGAGCAGGAGTAGCCCGCCCGTTGCCCCCGCAGGACCGTGCCCTACGATCACGGCTCGTCACCGTACGACCTGGGGAGGGGCCGTGACCGAGCAGACCGTGGGGCAGCGCGGGACCGACATCGAGCTGGAGTGCGAACTCCGGCTCGAGGACATGACGGAAGCCGTCCGGCTGATGATGCGCAAACGAGGCGGGCTGAGCCTGCTGTACCGCCCCGTCTCCCTCCTCTGCATCGTGCTGCTGGGAGTGGTGGCGTTGACGGCCGGTCTGCGCGGAGATGACAGCACCGGTGTCGCGTTCGGGGTGATGTTCATCCTGTGGCCGGTGCTGATGTTCCGGGTGCCTCGTATGACGGCACGCCGGCTGCTGCGGGCGAACCAGCACCACGGTGTGATGCGGGTGACCGTCGGCGAGGAGGGCGTGCGGTTGGTCAGCGCCCACATCGACTCACGCATGGCGTGGGCCAACTACGGCAGCTATGCCGAGTCGGACCGCTGCTTCCTGCTGCGCAGCCCCGACCGTGCCGGAACCTTTACGGTGGTGCTCGTCAAGCGAGGTGCGCGTACCCCCGAGGACGTGGAGCGGCTGCGCGTCCTGCTGGACGGCAAGCTGCCGCGCGCCTGAGCCCCGTTCAGCCCTCGGCGGCCGCCGCGCACTCCGCGCACGTGCCGAAGATCTCCACCGTGTGGGCGACGTTGACGTAGCCGTGCTCCGCGGCGATCGCCTCGGCCCACTTCTCCACCGCGGGGCCCTCGACCTCGACGGCCTTGCCGCAGATGCGGCAGACTAGGTGGTGGTGGTGTTCGCCCGTCGAGCAACGGCGGTAGACGGACTCGCCGTCGGACGTGCGCAGGACGTCGACCTCGCCCGCGTCGGCGAGGGACTGCAGCGTGCGGTAGACCGTCGTCAGGCCCACCGAGTCGCCCTTGTGCTTGAGCATGTCGTGGAGCTCCTGCGCGCTGCGGAACTCGTCGACCTCGTCGAGCGCCGCCGCGACGGCGGCACGCTGGCGGGTGGATCGTCCCTTCACGGGCTGGCCGGCGGTCGTCACCGTTGCCTCCTTCTTGATGGCTCGCTCGCCTACGGGGCGCCTCGAGCCGGTGCCGGGACCGCGACCGTGCTCAGCCCTTCGGGCCGCCGCGTGATCGCGCTGTCGACACCGGCGCGCCTCGTCGTCTCTCTCCCGGCTCACGTCTGCGCCCTGCCGGGCCATTGTGCCAGCCCGGACGGGGCATGGTCAGACTCCGACCTCGTCGGTCGCCCCCCGGGTGGCCGGAATCGCGCACTCGAGCGGGTCCCCGGGGGCCTGCGCGGCGGCGACGGCGCGGGCGCGTCGGCGCGCCAGCGGGGTGGCCAGGGCGGTCAGCACGACGAACACGCCGATGGTCAGCAATACGATCGTGGCACCGGGCGGTACGTCCTGGTAGTACGACGTCACCGTGCCGCTGATGGTCACCGTGACCCCGATCACCACCGCGATCACGAAGGTCGTCGCGAAGCTCCGGGTGAGCTGCTGCGCGGCGGCCACCGGCACCACCATGAGCGCGGACACCAGGATCAGGCCGACGACCCGCATCGCGACCGTCACGGTGACCGCGGCCGTGACCGCCGTGAGCAGGTTCAGCGCGCGGACCGACAGGCCCGTGACCCGGGCGAACTCCTCGTCCTGGCTGACCGCGAACAACTGACGGCGCAGCCCCAGGGTCACCACGATCACGAACCCGGCGAGGATCGAGATGGCCGTCACGTCCGACGGCGACACCGTCGACAGGGAGCCGAACAGGTACGAGCTGAGGTTGGCGTTGGAGCCGCCCGGTGCGATGTTGACGAACATCACGCCGCCCGCCATGCCGCCGTAGAAGAGCATGGCGAGCGCGATGTCGCCGCGCGTCTTGCCGTACCAGCGGATCAGTTCCATGAGGACCGCGCCGAGCACGGAGACGGCCGTCGCCATCCACACGGGGGAGCTGTGCAACAGGAAGCCGAGACCGACGCCCGTCATTGCCACGTGGCCGATGCCGTCGCCCATGAGGGGCTGGCGGCGCTGCACCAGGTAGATGCCGATGGCGGGGGCGGTGATGCCGACCAGCACGGCGGCGAGCAACGCGCGCTGCATGAATTCGTAGTCGAGGAGTTCCATCAGCTCAGCAGTCCCGTACGGATCGATTCGGTGCCCGCCGGTGCGTGCGGGTGGACGTGGTCGTGGCCGGGCAGCGCATGCTGGCCGACCGCGTGCGGGGGCGGTCCGTCGTGCAGGACGCAGCCGTCGCGCAGAACGACCGCCCTGTCGATCAGGGGCTCCAGCGGGCCCAGCTCGTGCAGGACCAGCAGGACGGTCGTACCGGCCGCCACCTGCTCCCGGAGCGTCCGGGCGAGGATCTCCTGGCTGGCCAGGTCGACGCCCGCCATCGGCTCGTCCATGATCAGCAACTCGGGCTCGGCGACCAGGGCGCGGGCGATCAGCACCCGCTGGTGCTGGCCGCCGGAGAGGGCGTTCACGGAGTCCTTGGCGCGGTCGGCCATCCCGACCATCTCCAGCGCTCTGCGTACGGCCGCGTGGTCGGCCTTGCGGAAGACGCCGAAGCGGGTGCGGGACAGCCGGCCCGAGGAGACGATCTCGGTGACCGTCGCCGGGACACCGCCCGCAGCGGTGGTGCGCTGCGGTACGTAGCCGACGCGCGCCCAGTCGCGGAAGCGGCCGCGCGGGACGCCGAACAGCTCGATCTCGCCGCCGCTGGCCGGCACCTGGCCGATGACGCTGCGGATCGCGGTCGACTTGCCGGAGCCGTTCGCGCCGAGCAGGGCGACGACCTCACCGCGGCGCAGGGTGAGGTCGATGCCGCGCAGGACGGGCCGGGCGCCCAGCTCGGCCCGTACCCCGCGCATCGCTATGACGGGCCCGCTCTTGTCGTCCGTCTCGCTCATGTCGGCCTCCCCGACGATCACTTGGCGCCCAGGGCCGTCTGCAGGGCCTTGAGGTTCGCTTCCTGGACGGCGAAGTAGTCCTTGCCGCGTGACTTGTCCGTGATGCCCTCGATCGGGTCGAGGACGTCGGTCTTCAGACGTGCGTCCTGCGCGATGGTCCTCGCGGTCTTGTCGCTGACGAGCGTCTCGTAGAACACGGTCGTCACGCCGTCGGCCTTCGCCATCTTCTCGAGGTCCTTGACGCGCGCGGCGCTGGGCTCCGACTCGGGGTCGAGGCCGTTGATGGCCTCCTCGGTGAGGCCGTAGCGCTCGGCGAGGTAGCCGAAGGCGGCATGCGTGGTGACGAAGACCTTGGTCTTCGTGTTCGCGAGGCCGTCCTTGAACTCGGTGTCGAGGCCGTCGAGCTTCTTGACCAAGGCGGCGGTGTTCTTCCGGTAGTCGGCCGCGTGGTCCGGGTCCGCCTTCTCGAAGGCCTTGCCGACGCCCTCGGCGACCTGGGTGTAGCGCACCGGGTCGAGCCAGATGTGCGGGTCCTTGCCGCCGGACTCCTCGCCCTGGTGGGTGTCGTGCTCGGCCGCGTGGCCGCCGACCTCGTTGCCGTGCTCCTCCAGGGTGGTCAGGGAGGCGGCGTCGATCTTCGTCTTGATCTCCGACTGGGCCACGGCGTCGTCGACGGAGGGCTGGAGGTTCTTGAGGTAGAGCACCGCGTCGGATTCCTGGAGCTGCGCGGTCTGCCGGGCGCTGATCTCCAGGTCGTGCGGTTCCTGGCCGGGCTGGGTGAGACTGGTGACGTGGACGTGGTCGCCGCCGATCTGCTCAGCGAGGAAGGCCATGGGGTAGAACGACGCGACGACGTCGAACTTGTCCGTGTTGCCTGCGGCTGCGCTGTCGGTGGAGCAGGCGGAGAGGGCCGCGATCCCGAGTGCGGTGGCCGCGGTGGCGGCGGCCACGGGTATGAGGCGTCGTCGTACGTTCATGACAGTCATTTTCAACAAACATGGAAACCGTTGTCAACAACGATCGCGGTGAGAGCGGGGCCCGCCCGGGTACCCGCTCCGGGTGCCCTACCGATTTGATTGGAGGGGAGCCCCCGCCGGTAACCTGAAGCATTCGCTCTGAAGCAATGCTCCGCAGCAGACGCTTCGTCGCCCGTCGTCGTAATGAAGAGAGCACCGTGGCCGCCGACAAGATCGACACCATCGTCAGCCTGAGCAAGCGCCGTGGCTTCGTATTCCCCTGCAGCGAGATCTACGGCGGTCAGCGTGCCGCCTGGGACTACGGACCGCTGGGTGTCGAGCTCAAGGAGAACATCAAGCGCCAGTGGTGGCGCTACATGGTGACGTCGCGCGAGGACGTCGTCGGTATCGACTCGTCGGTGATCCTGGCGACCGAGGTCTGGGTGGCCTCCGGTCACGTCGCCACCTTCACCGACCCGCTCACCGAGTGCACCTCCTGTCACAAGCGTTTCCGCGCCGACCACCTGGAAGAGGCATACGAGGCCAAGCACGGCCGGATGCCGGAGAACGGCCTCGCGGACGTCAACTGCCCGAACTGCGGCAACAAGGGCATGTTCACCGAGCCCAAGCAGTTCTCGGGTCTGCTCTCCACCCACCTCGGCCCGACGCAGGACAGCGGTTCGATCGCCTACCTGCGCCCCGAGACCGCACAGGGCATCTTCACCAACTTCGCCCAGGTCCAGCAGACCTCGCGCCGCAAGCCGCCGTTCGGCATCGCGCAGATGGGCAAGTCCTTCCGCAACGAGATCACGCCGGGCAACTTCATCTTCCGCACCCGCGAGTTCGAGCAGATGGAGATGGAGTTCTTCGTCAAGCCGGGCGAGGACGAGAAGTGGCAGGAGTACTGGATGCAGGAGCGCTGGAACTGGTACACGGGCCTCGGTCTGCGTGAAGAGAACATGCGCTGGTACGAGCACCCGAAGGAGAAGCTCTCCCACTACTCCAAGCGCACCGCCGACATCGAGTACCGCTTCCAGTTCGGCGGCAACGAGTGGGGCGAGCTGGAGGGTGTGGCCAACCGCACGGACTACGACCTCGGCGCCCACTCCAAGGCCTCGGGCCAGGACCTGTCGTACTTCGACCAGGAGGCCGGCGAGCGCTGGACCCCGTACGTCATCGAGCCCGCGGCGGGTGTCGGCCGCGCGATGCTGGCGTTCCTGCTGGACGCCTACGTCGAGGACGAGGCGCCGAACGCCAAGGGCAAGATGGAGAAGCGCACGGTGCTGCGCCTGGACCCGCGGCTGGCGCCGGTGAAGGTCGCGGTCCTGCCGCTGTCCCGCAACCCCGAGCTGTCCCCGAAGGCCAAGGGGCTGGCCCAGGCGCTGCGCGCGCACTGGAACATCGAGTTCGACGACGCGGGTGCCATCGGCCGCCGCTACCGCCGCCAGGACGAGATCGGCACGCCGTACTGCGTGACGGTCGACTTCGACACGCTCGAGGACAACGCCGTGACGGTGCGTGAGCGCGACTCGATGAAGCAGGAGCGCGTGTCGCTGGACCAGATCGAGGGCTACCTCGCGAGCCGTCTGATCGGCTGCTGAGCACGCCGCACACGCGCCGGCCGAGGATCGGCGCCGAGGTGCGGAAGCCGTCCGGGAAGCCCCCGGTTCCCTGCGCGGGAACCGGGGGCTTCGTCGTCCCCTGCCGAGCCCCGACCCCGCCCCCGCCGCCAGGGGCGGAGCACCCTCGTACGGTCGCTGGTGGCGGGGCAGGGCTCATCGACGGCCTCAGCGGCCCTGGAGCGCCCTGACGTTGTCGCCGAACGTCCAGTTCTTCGAGCCGTCCCAGTTGACGGACCAGGTCATCAGGCCCTTCAGGCTCGTGCCGTAGTGCCTCCACGCCTGGGAGACCAGGGACGGTGACATATAGCCGCCGCCCGCTCCGGACTGGGCGGGCAGTCCCGGGACCTGCTTGTCGTACGGCACCTTGACCGTGGTGCCCTGGACGGTCAGGCCCTTGTTCAGGCAGTCCGTCTGCGCCACGAAGCCCGCCACCGTGCCGGCCGCGTAGGAGTCGGCGGAGCAGCCGTACATGCTGCCGTTGTAGTACTGCATGTTGAGCCACCACAGCCGGCCGTTGTCCGCGTACTTCTTGATGACCGGCAGGTACGCGCCCCAGATCGAGCCGTAGGTGACGCTGCCGCCGGTGACGTACGCGGTCTCCGGGGCCATCGTCAGGCCGAAGTTCGAGGGCATCCGGGCCAGCACCCCGTCGATGATGCGGACCAGATTGGCCTGGGACGTGGACAGTTGGCCGATGTTCCCGCTGCCGACCAGGCCCGTCTCGATGTCGATGTCGATGCCGTCGAAGTTGTACTTCTGCAGGATCGGGACGATCGTCGAGACGAACCTGTCCGCGACGGCCGTCGAGCTGAGGTCGATACCCGCCGTCGCCCCGCCGATGGACAGCAGGATCGTCTGCCCCGCCGCCTTGGCCGCGCACATCTCCGCCGGGGTCGCCACCTTCACCCCCGTGTCCATGCCGTCCTCCCACAGCGCGGTGCCGTCGGAGCGGATGACCGGGAACGCCGCGTTGATCACGTTGTAGCCGTGCGCGGCGATACGGGAGTCGGTGATCGGGGTCCAGCCGAAGGGCGGGTGGACCCCGTTCGACGAGCCGTCCCAGTTCTCCCAGTAGCCCTGCAGGACCTTGCCGGCCGGGCGGGACTTCACGGCGCAGGTGTCGGCCGCGGACGCGGTGGGGGCGATCGCGACCGACAGGGGGACGAGGAACGCCGCCGTCAGGGCGGCGGCGAGCAGGCGGAACCTGTGGCGGAGCATACGGGCCTCCCGGTGGGGGTGCGGTGAGGTGTCGTAGACATGACAGTGCGCTGGTCCAGACCTCTCGTCAATAGGTCTGGACCAGGTCGCGTGCCCGGCCGCGCCCAGAGTGCGACGGTGCGGGTGGGGCAGGCGTGGATGACGGGGAAGGGTGACAAGTGACAGCTGACAGATATTGAAATCTGTCAGCTGTCATGCCATGCTGGATTCACGCTTCAACGAGAACCAGGGAGATTTCATGCGCACCCTCCAGCTCGGGACCACCGGACCCCAGGTCTCCGCCCTCGGCCTCGGCTGCATGGGCATGTCCGCCCTCTACGGCGACGCCGACCGGGCCGAGTCCATCGCCACCATCCACGCCGCCCTGGAAGCGGGCGTGACCCTGCTCGACACCGGTGACTTCTACGCCATGGGCCACAACGAGATGCTGATCGGCGAGGCCCTGCGCTCCGCCCCCGCCGCCCGCCGCGAACAGGCCCTGGTCAGCGTCAAGTTCGGCGCACTCCGCGACCCCGACGGCAACTGGTCCGGGCACGACGGCCGCCCCGCCGCCGTCAAGAACTTCGCCGCGTACTCGCTCCAGCGGCTCGGCGTCGACCACATCGACGTCTACCGGATCGCCCGCCTCGACCCCGACGTCCCGATCGAGGAGACGGTCGGAGCCATCGCCGAGCTGGTGGAGAAGGGACACGTCCGGCACATCGGTCTCAGCGAGGTCGGCGCCGACACCATCCGCCGGGCCGCCGCCACCGCCCCGATCACGGACCTGCAGATCGAGTACTCGCTCATCTCGCGGGGCATCGAGAACCGCATCCTGCCCACCACCCGGGAGCTGGGGATCGGCATCACCGCGTACGGCGTCCTGTCCCGCGGTCTGATCTCCGGCCACTTCACCCGCGACCGGAAACTGGCCGCGAACGACTTCCGCTCCTTCTCGCCCCGCTTCCAGGGCGAGAACCTCGACCACAACCTCGGCCTGGTCGACGCGCTGCGCAAGGTCGCCGAACAGAAGGGAGTGAGCGTGGCCCAGCTGGCCATCGCCTGGGTCCTGTCCCGCGGCGGGGACATCGTGCCGCTGGTCGGCGCCCGCACCCGGGAACGCCTGTCCGAGGCGCTCGGCGCACTGGACGTGACCCTGGACGAGGCCGACCTGGCGGCGATCGAGGCGGCCGTACCGGCGGACGCGGCGGCCGGTGCCCGCTACCCCGAGATGCAGATGACGCACCTCGACAGCGAGCGCTGACCCCGCCGGCGGGTAGCGTCTTTGCCATGGCACCCACCACCGAGACCCTGACCGCCGAGCGCATCCTCGAGACGACCGAGGAGGTGCTGCGCCGCCACGGCCCCGCCAAGGCCACCGTGGTGGACGTGGCCCGCGCGCTCGGCGTCAGCCACGGCAGCGTGTACCGCCACTTCCGTACGAAGGCGGCGCTGCGGGACGCGGTCACCAAGCGGTGGCTGGACCGTACGGCTGCGGCGCTGGCCGGGTTCGTCACCGAGGAGGCGGATCCCGAGACGCGGCTGCGGGACTGGTTCCGGGGGCTGTTCGAGGCGAAGCGGCACAAGGCGGGGGACGACCCCGAGCTGTTCGCCACCTTCACCGTGCTGGCCGACGAGAACAGCCAGGTGGTCGACCAGCATCTGGAGGACCTGACGGGCCAGCTCACGGAGATCGTCCGCGACGGTGCCGCGTCCGGTGCCTTCACCGCCGCCGACCCCGCGACCACGGCCCGCGCCCTGTTCCACGCCACGGGCCGCTTCCACGACCCCTCCTACCACCGGGAGTGGTCGCGGCCCGGCATCGACGACCAGTTCGAGGCCGTGCTGGATCTGCTGCTGCGCGGGCTGCGGGCCGGTACCTGAGGCAGGCCGCGCTCAGGCGACACAGAACTCGTTGTCCTCCGGGTCCCGCATGACCCACCAGTGGCCGGCGGGGCCCCTGTCCACCTCCTCGACGCGCGTCGCGCCCAGGGACTCCAGCCGGGCGGCCGTCGCATCCCGGGCTTCGGGGCCGGCGTGGACGTCGATGTGCAGCCGGTTCTTGGCGCTCTTGGGCTCGGGGACGTCCTGGAACAGGACCCGGCGGCCCCGGCCGATGCCCGTCTCCTTGTCGTACGGGTCCTCGGGGTGCCGGATCGCCGCGAAGCCCCGGAAGACACGGATGCCGTTGTGCTCGGCGACCGCCATCTGCGGCAGTTGGCCCGCCGCCAGCAGGCGCTCGATCAGCGCGCTGTTGTCCTCCACCTCATAGCCCAGAGCCGCCGCCCAGAAGTCCGCCAGGGCGGGGGCGTTGTGCGTGTCGACGACCAATTTCCAGTCCATTGCTGCCATGTGACCACTTGTATGGGCCGCATGGGGTCGCCGTCCATGGGTGGGGCCGAGGAGAACGGAATCGTGCCGGGTCCCGCACCGGGGCCGCCTGTCTCTTCGATCCGGGAGCCCTGGGCCCGGAACCGCTCACCGGGAGTGGACCGGGAGCCTTCCGGCGCCAGGAGATGCCGCACGAGCCCGCCGGTCCGGCCGGCCGGACCGTGCGGTCCCGGCCCGGCCGACACCGCCGGTGCACGACGGAGCACTGCGGCAGTCCCCACAAGGGCCGACGCCGCCCGCCCGCCGGGCCGAGGAGCGCCCTTGCCCGACCGTCGCCCGGGGGCAGGTCACTGCTGGGTCTCCGCCCGGTCCTCCGTCGCCTGGTGCTCCTCGGCGAGGTGTTCCTCGGCCTTCAGCCACGGCAGGAACTGGGCACTCTTGCGCCAGCCGCATGTGTCGCACCGGATCTTGCGCTTCGCCCCCGTCCCCTCCACTCGCACCACGTGCTCATGCCCGTCCTGGTCCCAGCGGCTGACCTTGCTCGTGTTCATCTGCAGCATGACGCCTCCACGGAAAACCTGTCCGCCCGCGCAGCAAGGAGTGTGCAGCACCAGCAAGATCGATAGGGCGTCTTGTACGGCGAGTTGACACTCCTGTCACCGAGCCTTCGCCGAAGCGCTCCGTTGCCCCGCGTCCTGTGCGGACGCGGGGCACTTCCGGGCGTGCCCGGCGTCAGCTGATCGTGCGCGGCAGGCGCAGGCTCAGGCCGACCGTGAGGGCCACACCGGCCAGCTGGACCAGGAGCGTGGTCACCAGCGCGTCCCGCATCCCCATACCAGGCACCAGGGCGAGGAAGAGTGAGCCGAGCGTCGCCACGCCGAGCGCCAGCGCCGACTGCTGGGTCGTGATCATCACGCCGCCGCCGACGCCCGCCCGGGCCGGCGGGACCTCGGACAGGATGATCCGCAGCACGATCGGGAGCTGGAGCGCCTGGCCCGCGCCGGCCACCGCCGCGCCCGGCAGCAGCTCCACCACGCCCAGATGGGGCCAGGAGCGCCAGGCGGCGAACGCCATCAGCGCCACACCGACGCCCTGGACCAGGCCGCCGACGCTCACCACACGGGTGCCGAACCGGGCGACGAGCCGCGGTCCGCAGAGCGACACGACGAAGAACGCCACCGCCATGGGCACGAGCGCCAGGCCCGCCCCGACCGGGCCGAGTCCGGCGCCCTGCTGCAGGGACACCGCGATCACGAACATGAACCCGCTGAAGCCGATGGAGAACGGCACGATCATGATCAGTCCGCGGCGCAGCGACACCAGCGCGAACAGGCTCGGCGGCACCAGCGGTGTACGGCCCCGCCGGTCCGCGTGGCGCTCCACCGCGTAGAACGCCCAGGCCGCGAACGGGAAGGCGGCGAGGGCCAGCCAGGTCCACAGCGGCCAGCCGGCCGCGCGCCCCTCGGTGAGCGGCGCGAGCAGGGTCAGCAGCGAGAGGGCGAGCAGCACGGTGCCGGGTCCGTCCACCGGCTCGGGGTGGTGGGAGCGGGTCTCGGGGACGGTCCGCGCGGCCAGCACCAGGCCGACGACCACGACGGGGACGTTGACGAGGAACACCGAGCGCCAGCCGGTGCCCGCGATGTCCGCGGCCACGAGCACACCGCCGAGGATCTGCCCGGCCACCATGGAGAGCCCGGCCGTCGCCCCGTACAGACCCATCGCCTTGGCGCGGCGCTGTCCGCTGGTCGCCGCCTGGATCGTGGCGAGCACCTGGGGCAGCATCGCGGCGGCCGCCGCGCCCTGCGCGACCCGCGCGGCGACCAGTGTCCAGGCGTTCGGGGCGAGCCCACACGCCAGCGAGGTCACCCCGAAGGCCGCCATCCCGCCGAAGAAGAACTCGCGGCGGCCGAAGAGGTCGCCGAGCCGCCCGCCGAGGACGAGCAGGACGGAGTACGACAGCCCGTACCCGGCGACGACGAGTTCGAGCACGGCCTCGCTCGCGTGCAGGTCCCTGCCGATCGTCGGGAGGGCCACGTTGACGATGAAGAAGTCGATGAGCGGCAGTGCCGCGGCCAGCAGCACCGTGAAGAGTCCGAGGCCGCTCAGCCGGGGCGTGGTCACCGGCGAGCGGACGGTACGGGAAGTCAGAGTTTCGGTCACGCCATCGAGCCTGCGGGGAGGCTCAGAGTGGTACCAGAGTCTCCTTATCCTGGTAGAAGCACTACCTGGCAACAGGGTCCGGTACTCGGCAGGCTGAGGGAATGACGACCATGGTGCAGGAGACGACGGCTGTCCGTGAACCGCGGGCACGGGGAGACCGCGAGGCGCCCGCATCGGACATCCGGCGGCACGAACTGGCCGCGTTCCTGCGGCACCGGCGCGAGCACATCACCCCGGAGCAAGTGGGGCTGCCCCGCGGCCGGCGCCGCCGCACCCCGGGGCTGCGGCGCGAGGAGGTCGCGCACCTCTCGGCGGTCGGAGTGACCTGGTACACCTGGCTGGAACAGGCCCGGGACATCCAGGTCTCCGTCCAGGTCCTCGACGCCCTGGCCCGCGCCCTCCTGCTCGACGGCAGCGAGCGGTCGCACCTGTTCAACCTGGCCGGGGCCATCGACCCGGCCCCCGGTTCGAGCTGCTCGCCGGTCACCGACGCCCAGCGCGCCCTGCTGGAACAGCTGGAGCCGATCCCGGCGTGCATCCAGAACAGCCGGTACGACATCCTCGCCTACAACCGCACCTACGGGCTGCTGCTGTGCGACCTCGACGGCGTTCCGCCGACGGACCGCAACTGCATGGTGCTGTGCTACACCAACGCGGACTGGCAGGCGTCGATCGTGCAGCTGGAGGAGACCATGCGGCTCATGGCCGCCAAGTTCCGTGGCGCCATGGCCGGCCATCTCGGCGAACCCGCCTGGAAGATGCTGCTCAAGCGGCTCACGACCGAGTCCGCCGAGTTCCGGCAGGCCTGGGAGCGGCACGAGGTCGTCGGCGCCCGCAGCAAGCGCAAGCAGTTCCTCAACGCCCATGTCGGTCGGCTGACCCTGGACCACACGGACCTGTGGCTGGGGCCGCACGACGGAGCGCGGATGGTCACCTACGCGCCGGCGGACGAGGAGTCGGGGCTGCGGCTGGAGAAGCTCCAGGACATCGCACTGGCCAGGAGCGCGGTGTAGGGGACGCGGAGCCGTCGGCCGCCGTTTCTGCGGCGGCCGACGCGCGAACGGGGCTCCCTACGCCGAGACGCCGGCGGCCTCCCGGACCTCGGCCGACTCCAGCAGATCGGCCGTACGCTCCGCCGTCCCCCTGGCCCACCGGCCGGAGGTGAGTGCGCCCAGGGCGAGCACCGCGAGGCCGCACGCGGTGAGGATCCACCAGCCGGGACGGGCGGCGGCGACGAAGGTGTCCTTGTACGAGGAGGAGGCCACGCCCGAGGCCAGCACGGCGCCGACCACGGCGACGCCCAGGGTCTGGCCGAGCTGCCGGCTGGTGGAGGCGACGGCGGCGGCGACGCCCGCCTGTGCGCGGGGCATGCCGGAGACGGCGGTGTTGGTGATGGGGGCGTTGACGAAGCCGAAGCCGATGCCGAACAGGACGTACCCCACGAAGAGCGTGGCGTTCGCCGTCTCCGCCTCGAAGGCCGCGAACAGCACGGCGCTCGCGGTCATCGCCGTACCCGCGATCAGGAGCGGCAGGCGCGGTCCGAGGCTGCCGACCAGACGGCCGGACAGGGGTGCGCACAGGAAGGTCGGGGCCGCCATCGGCAGCATCCACAGACCCGCGTGCAGGGCGTCGAGGCCGCGCACGTTCTGCAGGTAGAGCGTGGACAGGAACAGGAAGCCGCCCAGCGCGGCGAAGGCGCTGATCGCGATCACGGTGGCACCGCTGAACGGGGCCGAACGGAAGAACCGCAGGTCGATGAGGGGTTCGGCGCGACGGGGCTCGAACCAGAGCAGACCGAGCAGGGCCACGAGCGCGATGCCCGCGAACGGGAGGACGGAGGCGAGGCCGGAGTCGGGGGCCGCGATGATCGCGTAGGTGAGCGAGCCGAACAGGGCGATCACCAGCAACTGGCCGACCGGGTCGGGGCGGCGGGCCTTGGGGGCCCGGGACTCGGGGACGTAGCGCAAGGTGAGCAGGAGCGCGGCGAGGCCCACCGGCAGGTTGACCCAGAAGATCGACCGCCAGCCGACCGACTCGACGAGCAGACCGCCCACCAGCGGACCGGCCGCCATGGAAATGCCGACCACGGCACCCCAGGCCCCGATCGCGCGGGCGCGCTCACGTGCGTCCGTGAAGGTGTTGGTGATGATCGACATGGCGACCGGGTTGAGCATCGAACCGCCCACCGCCTGCACCATGCGGAACACGATCAGCAGGTCCAGGTTCGGAGCGAGGGAGCACAGCAGCGAGCCGACGCTGAAGACGATCAGGCCCGCCATGAAGACGCGCTTGCGGCCGATGCGGTCGGCGGTGGACCCGGCGAGCATCAGCAGCGACGCGAGGACCAGGGTGTACGCGTCGATCGTCCACTGCAGACCCGCCGTGGTCGCGTGGAGCTCGCGTTGCATCGAGGGCAGTGCGACGTTCAGGACGGTGTTGTCGAGGCTCACGATCAGCAGGCTCATGCAGCAGATCGCGAGAACCAGAAAACGTCGTCGGTGGCTGAGCTCGGGCATGTGATCCATCGTACGCTGATATCGATAGTGCGGTTAACTAATGACCGCTACATGGTCCCACAGAACGGATCCGTGCCGGTACCCCTCGGCATACGTGACAATGGGGGAATGCCCACGCTCACGACGAACCCGACCACGGCGACCCCGGTGACGCCGTACCCGGCGCTGCCGATCGGTCCGCACACCGTCCAGCCGCCCGTCGTGCTCGCGCCCATGGCCGGGATCACGAACGCGCCGTTCCGCACGCTGTGCCGGGAGTTCAGCGGTGGCAAGGGGCTGTTCGTCAGCGAGATGATCACGACCCGGGCGCTGGTCGAGCGCAACGACAAGACCATGCAGCTGATCAAGTTCGACGCGACCGAGAAGCCGCGCTCGATCCAGTTGTACGGCGTGGACCCGGCGACCGTCGGCAAGGCCGTCCGCATGATCGCGGAGGAGGACCTCGCCGACCACATCGACCTGAACTTCGGCTGCCCGGTGCCGAAGGTGACCCGCAAGGGCGGCGGTTCCGCGCTGCCGTACAAGCGGAACCTGCTGCGGGCGATCCTGCGCGAGGCCGTGAGCGGCGCGGGCGACCTCCCGGTCACCATGAAGATGCGCAAGGGCATCGACGACGACCACATGACCTACCTGGACGCCGGGCGGATCGCCGTCGAGGAGGGCGTGACGGCCATCGCGCTGCACGGCCGCACCGCCGCCCAGCACTACGGCGGTACGGCGGACTGGGACGCCATCGCGCGGCTGAAGGAGCACGTCCCGGAGATCCCGGTGCTGGGCAACGGCGACATCTGGTCGGCCGAGGACGCGCTGCGGATGGTGCGCGAGACGGGCTGCGACGGAGTGGTGGTGGGCCGCGGCTGCCTCGGGCGCCCATGGCTGTTCGCGGACCTGGTGGCGGCCTTCGAAGGCCGTACGGACGCGATCATGCGGCCGACGCTGCGCCAGGTCGCGGACATCATGGTCCGGCACGCCACCCTGCTCGGCGAGTGGATCGGCGACGAGCCGCGCGGGGTCATCGACTTCCGCAAGCACGTGGCCTGGTACCTGAAGGGCTTCGCGGTCGGTTCGGAGATGCGCAAGCGGCTCGCGATCACCTCCTCCCTCGAGGAGCTGCGGGCCGGCCTGGACGAGCTCGACCTCGACCAGGCCTGGCCGCTGGGCGCCGACGGGCCCCGTGGCCGCACGTCCGGCAACAACCGGGTGGTGCTGCCGGACGGCTGGCTCAAGGACCCGTACGACTGCGCGGGAATCGGCGAGGACGCGGAGCTGGACACGTCCGGGGGCTGATGCCCCCGGGGGTCAGTGCTTCGACGGGTGCGGGGTGGAGCCGTACGCCGTCAGGAAGCGGTCGCGGAACGAACTCATCTTCCACACCGGCGCGTTGTGGGCGGGCCGCAGTCCGTCCGTCCAGCCCCAGTCGGCGATCTTGTCGAGCACCTTCGGGTCCTTGGCGACGATCGTGCACGGCACGTCACGGCTGGCGTGGTTCCCGCTGACCCGGGAGATCGGCTGGTGGTCGCCGAGGAAGACGAGCACGGTGTCCTCGTTGCCGTAGCGCTCCAGCCACTGGGTCAGGGCGGTCACGGAGTACTGGACGGACTTGCCGTACTCCTCCTTGGACCGGGCGGAGTCGGCGATGACGTCCGCCGGGTTGTTGCCCGCCTTCTGGATGGCGTCGAAGACCGAGCCGTCGCCCAGCTGGTCCCAGCCGACCATCTTCGGGATCGGCGCCCACGGCTGGTGGCTGGAGGTCAGGATGACGAACGACGCCAGCGGCTTGTCGTGCTTCTTGCCGTGCACCCGCTGCTGGAACTGCTCCAGTGCGTACTGGTCCGGCATGGTCGACCAGCTGAACTTCGGTCCCTTGTAGCCCAGCTGGAAGGCGTTGTAGACCTTGTCGAGGCCGTACCACTTCGCCTCCGGCCAGCCCTTCTGCACGCCCGGCATGATCCCGACCGTGTCCCAGGCGCCGGACTTCTTGAACGCCTCGGTGAGGGTGAGGTGGTCGCTCGCGGTCACCGTCCGGTAGCGGTTCTGGTTGTTGACCCACAGACCCGACATGAAGGTGGAGTGGCCCAGCCAGCTGCTGCCGCCGTACGTCGCCGAGGTCAGCCAGCCGCTCTTCGCGTGGAATCCCGCCTTGGCCAGGGCCTGGGTGCCGGCGTCCAGCGTCCGGTCGACACCGGGGGCCATGACCGGGTCCTCGATCGCGCTGCGGCCGTAGCTCTCGATGAACGTGAAGACCATGTCCTTGCCGCGCAGATCCGGTACGAGCTGCGCGGCCGGGGTGTTGCCGAAGGCGTCGTCCTGGGCGGTCTTGGCGAACTCGCGCTCGTCGCGGACGGTCGCGCGAAGGTTGTCGGCGCGGTACTGGAGCAGCGTGATGGTGTGGTCGGAGGCCAGCTGCATCCCGCCGACCTGGAGGCCGAGGGCCGTGCAGGTCATCCACACCATGCTGAGGACCAGGACGGTGCGCGTGGTGGTGGTGCGGTGCCGGGCCATCACATTGCTGACCCGGACGACGGCGAGCGCGGAGACGGCGGGGACGACGAGGACGAGCGCGATGGCCACCACCAGGGCGGCGAGGGCACCCGCTCCGCCCAGCGTGTCCTTGAGGTAGGCGTAGGCGTCGCTGAACAGGGGCCAGTCGAGGATGACGTTGAAGCCTCGGCCGAGGTACTGGTAGAAGCCGATGTCGAGCACGTCGAGCACGGTCAGCACGCCGAGCGCGATCCCGCCGAGCCAGGCCACGATCAGCCGCGGCCGCCGTGGCAGTGCGGTCAGCACGACGGCGCCGATCAGGGCCTCCACCGGTATCCGGGTGAACACCGCGGGCCGGAAGTCGGGCTTGTTGGGCATGAGGAACGAGGCGACGACCAGGGCACCGGCGAGAACGGTGACGGCGTCGCCGAGCACCCGGGCGGCCATGGGGTGCCCGGCCCTCCACTTGCGCAGCCCCCGGAGGCGCCGGCCTGTGTCGGCCGTGGGCGTGCCGGTACCGGCTTCGGGGGCGGTCGACCGGGGCTCGTCCTCGGTGCCGGGGGTGGCGGAACCGGGTTCGTCCCCGGTGGCGTAGCCGGTCGCATCGGGCTCGCCTTCGGCGGCGGGGGTGCCGGCGCCGGACTGGGCTTCCGTCGACGTCGCGTCGGGTTCGTCGTCGGTGCCGGAGGCGTTGGTGCCGCTCCGGGCTTCCGCGGAGGTCGCATCGGGCTCGCCGTCGGCGCCAGAGAGGCCGGTGCCGGGTTGGGCTTCCGTCGACGTCGCGTCGGGTTCGTCGTCGGTGGCGGGTGTGCCGGGGGTCTCCTCGGGGGCGGCGTCGGTCGTCCCCTCGTCCGGGGCGCCGGACGACGCGGTGTCGTCGGTGGCGGCGTCACCGGCCGGGTTGTCGGCCCTGTCCGCGCTGGGCCGGTGCTCCTGGGAGTGCTCGGTCGCCAAGTCGCTGTCACCGTGCGCCGATGCGTGCGACTCGGCGGTGCCGTCCTCCGAATTTGGCGCCGGCCGCTCCTCCTCCGCCGGCAGGACCCCGTCCGTGGCCGCCTCAGCCTGGTCCGTCGTCTGTGGTGAGCGTGTATTGAGAGGCAACCCGAGGGTCCTTCCGTGCGAAGCCCGTGGCGGAGGGCGGGCCACGCTGGGGAGGCTGGAGCCCGCCGTCATCCCGTACGGGCGGCCGGGGACGTGCGTTCAACCACGGCGCCCAGCGCCCGGCAAACACCCGGCAAATCCGAGGTCAACCGGGCTCGGGAGGCCGCGCTAGGCGCCGCCGACCGCGGTGAGCAGCGCGAGCGGTGCCGCCGCCGAGCGCGATTCACGGACGCAGGCGTGCGGATACGGCACCGGCTCCGGATGCGTGTCGCGGCCGTACCCGGCGAGCACCTCCGGCAGCCGGTGGCCCGTGGCCGTCGCCGCCTCGACCAGCGCGTGCGCGACGGTACGGGCCTCGTCGTGCAGCCCGTAGCGGGCGAGCCCCAGCGTGATCAGCGCGTTGTCGTGCGGCCAGACCGAGCCACGGTGGTACGACATCGGGTGGTACGCCGACTGGTCCGCGGCCAGTGTGCGTACGCCCCAGCCGGAGAAGAAGTCGGGCTCCAGCAGCCGTCGGCCGACCAGTTCTCCGTACTCCTTGTCGAGCAGGCCGGACCACAGCAGATGGCCCGCGTCCGACGCGAGCGCGTCCACCTGGCGCCCCTCGCCGTCCAGCGCCAGCGCCGGGAAGGCGCGGTCGTCCATCCAGAAGTCCCGCTGGAAGCGGTCGCGCAGATCCCCGGCCGCCTGCTCCAGCAGCGCCGCGTACACCTCGTCGTCCCACACCGTGCGGGCCAGGTGCGCGGTGCGGCGCAGCGCGTCGTAGGCGTACCCTTGCGCACCCGCCGCCATCACCGGACCGACCGGACGGCTGCCGTCGGCCCAGCAGATCGCGCCGGGGGAGTCCTTCCAGTTCTGGTTGGCGAGGCCGCCCTGGTCGGCGCGGTAGACGAGATAGCCGCGCGAGGTGAGCCCGCCGTGGTCCAGCATCCAGCCGATCGCCGCGCGGGCGTTGGGTTCCAGCCGGCGGGCCAGCGCCATGTCCTGGGTCTGCTCGACGTAGGCCCCGAGCAGGACCAGGAAGAGCGGCGTCGCGTCGACCGAGCCGTAGTACCGCCCGTAGGGCACCTGCCCGAAGTGCGCCAGCTCCCCGTGCCGCACCTCGTGCACGATCTTCCCCGGCTGGGCCACCGAACGCGTGCCCACCTCGGTGGCCTGTGTCGCGGCGAGAGCGGGCAGCGTGGCCGCGGCCAGCCCGGGGCGGTAGGGTAGGGCGAACAGCGAGGTGAGGAGCGCGTCGCGGCCCAGCAGGGTGAGGAACCAGGGGGCGCCGGCCGCGGGGACGCGCAGCTCCTCGCCGTCGGGGCCGGTCGCCGGGACCTGGAGCGTGGCGAGGTCCGACAGGCCCCGAGCGCAGGCCGTGGCCAGCTCGGGCCAGCCGGTGGGGAAGACCACGCCCTCCATGAACTCGCCCTCGAGTGTGAGGAGTTGTCTGTTGACGGCGGCGGGGGAAGGCGGGACCACCGGGTCCTGCACCGCCCCGTGCGGCCGGGCGGCGACCCGCAGCGCCAGCTCCGCCGAGCCATGCGGCTCGAGGTCCAGCGTCCACACCAGACGGCGGGCGCCCGTGCCCGTCTCCTCCACACCGTCCGGCGGGGGCTCGGCCGTCACGGTCGTACGGGACCGCCACTCGCCGCGCCGGTAGCTGAACTCCACGCCGTCGTCGAGGACCTGACGGGAGCGGACGGCACCGGACTTGGCGTACGTACGGTGGTCGGAGCGCAGTTCGAACTGGTCGGTGAAGTCGGCGTCCGCGGTGACCGCGACGCGGACGGTCGTCGGCACCGGGCGGTTGCTGGTGACGCGCAGCGACTCCACCAACGCGCCGTCCGCGACGGCCTGTTCACGGAAGACGGTGTGCGCGGGCGGCTCCTGGCGGCCACCGCGCGGCACGAGGACACAGCGGGCGGTGTCCCCGCCGGCGACCGGCGTGAGTGTCTCGGGCACCGCACCGTCGACGGTGAGCTGCCACCGGCTCAGGTGCCGTGCGTCCCGTACGAACAACCCGGCCGGGGAACCGCCGCCCCGCACCCCGCTGATGTCCCCGCCGTCGCCCACGGCGGCGAACGTCCCGCCGTGCACGAGCAGATGATGCCGCTCCGTCATCCCCGGTCCCCTCCCTGGTCACTTCTCACTTCTGTCGAACGTGCCGATGCCCGCGGGGGACACGCCGTGCCCGGGGCGTTCGTGCAGCAGGTCGAGCGTGAGCGCGGCGGTCCAGCTGAAGCCGAGCGCGCCGCACGCCTCGCCGGTGTACGGGTCGACGTACTCCGCGAAGTCCGTGGCGTCCGCCGTGGTCAGCAGGGCCTCGCGCAGCCCGTCGGCGCTTGCGCCGTCCCCGTGCGCCCTGAGGCCGCGCTCCACCAGCCAGCCGGTGTTGAACCAGGCGGGCCCACGCCAGTACCGGTGAGGGTCGAAGGCCTCGCCGAGCAGGTCGTAACTCGGCACCAGCCGGGTCGCGCCGCCGAGCCCGAAGTGCGGCCCGCGCAGCGTACGGACGAGCGCGGCGACGATGTCGCGGGGCAGCGTGGGCGCCAGCAGCGGTATCAGCCCGGAGACACTGCGTTCGGCGATGAGCGAGCCGTCGCACACGTCCCGGCACAGGAACAGCCCCTCCGCCGGGTCCCACAGGCGGTCGACCAGGGCCGCGGTCAGGCGCTCCGCACGGGCGTGCCGCGCCGTGCCCGTGGCGCCGAGCTCCCGGGCGATACGGGCGAGGGCGTGCTCCGACGCGATCAGCAGCGCGTTGAACGCGGGGTCCTCGACTGCGAACGCGCCGCCTCCGGCCGAGGACGTCCCTTCCGGCCCCTCCCGGTACCTCCCGGCCGCTCCGTCCTGGTACCCGCCGTCCCGGTAGTCCGCCGCCAGCCGCACATACCGTCCGTAGTCCAGGTCCGTGGGCCGGTCCTCGGGCGCCCCGTGGTCGAGGTCGGCGCGGCGGAAGGAGCGGGCCGGGGCCGGTGAGACACGGGACAGCGGGACGTCCCAGGCGGGACTGTTGTCCATGCCCTGCTCCCAGGGGTGGACCACCGAGGCGAGCCCGCCGCCGCCCAGGTCGCGGCGGTGCAGTAGATAGCGGTGCCAGGCGGCCAGGCGCGGGTGGACCCGGGCCGGGAAGCCGCGCGCCCGGGACAGCCCCGGGTCCGACCGGTGCACCAGCCAGGCGGCCAGCGCGTGCACCGGTGGCTGCACGATGCCCGAGGTCTGTACGGTGCGCGGGGCGCCCGCAGCGCGCCCCGCGGTCGATGAGTGCCAGAAGTCGGGGCTCGGGAAGTACGCGTCGAGCGGCACGGAGGGGTTGAAGACGATGTGCGGGATGCGCCCGTCCGCCCACTGGGCGTCGAGCAGCGTCTCGAGTTCCGTCTGTGCCCTCAGCGGCGAGATGTGCCGCAGGCCGATCGCGATGAATGCCGAGTCCCAGGACCACTGGTGCGGGTACAGACGGCGCGAGGGCACCGTGGAGGTCCCCGTCCAGTTGTCCTCCAGCACCTGCGCCGCCCTGACGTGCAGCGACCCGGCCGGCCCTGCCGGATCGTATACACGGGGACCGGAACGGACGGTCTCACCCGGAGAGGACGCCGGCGGCGGCCCCAAGGGGCGCACAGGACCCGTGGGTTCCGTACGGCGGGTGAGTTGGGTACTTCGGTCCACTCAGGTCTCCCCGAAAGACGTCCGGCCGACGGGTTCGGCAGTGGCTACCGTAGGGTTACGCCTATTTAACACGCAAAACTCAGCATGTAATGCAGAGTCAGTGAACGCAAGGGGGTTCGCATGAGCGGGAGGGCCGGAAAGCCGGGCGGTCAGGCCGGAGCCGGGGATCTGCTCGCGCTGGTGCGGAGCGGCCGTGCCACGACACGGGGTGCCCTGCAGCAGGTCACGGGCCTGTCCCGGGCCACGGTCGGGCAGCGCCTGGACCGTCTCTTCCGGGCCGGCTGGCTGCGCGAGGGGGCGGGCGGACCGGTCGACTCCCCGCTGGGGGGCCGCCCTTCGATCACCCTGGAGTTCGACGACGCCCACGCGGTGGTGCTCGCCGCCGACCTCGACACCCGGCACGCCCGCGCCGCCGTGCTCTCCCTGGCCGGCGAAGTGCTCGCCGAGCACTCCGGGGCCCTGGTCATCGAGGACGGCCCCGACGCGGTGCTCGGCGAACTCGGCGGCCGGTTCGCCGAACTGCTGCGGAAGACCGGCCACGGGGCGCACGAGGTGTGCGGGATCGGGCTGGCCGTCCCCGGACCGGTCGACCGCGACACCGGACAGGTCGTCCAGCCGCCGATCATGCCGGGCTGGGACGGCTACGACATAAGAGGCAGGCTGGGCCGCGCCTTCGCGGAGCGCACAGGCGGTACGGCCCACCTGCCCGTGCTGGTCGACAACGACGCGAACCTGATGGCGTACGGCGAGCAGTGCACCGGGCACCCGGACTGCTCGGCGTTCGTGCTGGTGAAGGTCTCCACCGGCATCGGCGCGGGTGTGGTCGTCGACGGCCGGATCTACCGCGGCATCGACGGCGGCGCCGGGGACATCGGCCACATCCGCGTTCCCGACGGTGCCGATGCGCTGTGCCGGTGCGGCTCGTACGGCTGTCTGGCGGCCGTCGCGAGCGGCGGTGCCGTCGCCCGCCGGCTCGCGGAGGCGGGAGTGCCGGCCGCCTCGGGCTCGGACGTACGGGATCTGCTGGCCGCCGGGCACCCGGAGGCCGCCGCGCTGGCACGGCAGGCGGGGCGGCTGGTCGGGGAGGTCCTGGCGACCGTGGTGACCCTGCTGAACCCCGGGGTCCTGATGATCGCCGGCGATTTGGCCGGAACACCCTTCCTCACCGGTGTCCGGGAACTGCTGTACCAACGGGCGCTGCCCCGCTCCACGGCGCACCTGGAAGTGGTGACCTCGCAGCTCGGGGAGCGGGCGGGGCTGATCGGGGCCGGTGCGCTGGTCGTGGAGCATCTCTACGCCCCGGAACGGGTGGAGGAGCGGCTGCTCGCACTCGGGGTGTGACGGGGGTGGCGGCCTGCCCCGTGACGGGCGTGTTTCTGTCCGGATGCCCGTCCGCATGGTGAAAGCCGGCCGTCTCGCATAGCGTGATTCTCGCCACCCCTGATAGGGGTTGCGCTCAGATGAGCGATTCCAGGACGACTGCACTTCTCCAAGGGGTGGCACTGAGTGCCACCCCTTGATCGTTCATCGATCGAAATCAGAAGTGCCGACAGATGCTCATTCGAGCGTTTGGACGTGTCTATGGACGTTGATGTGTTCAAGAAGTGAAAACAGCACTGGATGGGCAGTTGCCAAGCCTTGGCTTTCGATCCGGTGGCGGACGAGTGGTTACAGGCTTGTGACGCACAAGTGGACGTACCCAGACGCCTTCGATCTGGGTATGTTCCTCGCCGTCAGGGCAGCCACCGCGTCCTCGAGGAGTCGAGACCGTGTCGGAAAACAAAGATCACCACGTAGCCGAGAACGGCGCCGAGGGCGTGAAGTTCGTTTACGACTTCACCGAAGGCAACAAGGACCTCAAGGACCTCCTTGGTGGCAAGGGTGCCAACCTCGCCGAGATGACCAACCTGGGCCTTCCCGTCCCTCCGGGCTTCACCATCACCACCGAGGCCTGCAAGGTCTACCTCGACAGCGGCGAGGAGCCCGCGGCACTGCGTGACGAGGTGAGTGCACACCTCACCGCGCTCGAGGAGCGGATGGGCAAGAAGCTCGGCCAGGCCGACAACCCGCTGCTCGTCTCGGTCCGTTCCGGTGCGAAGTTCTCGATGCCGGGAATGATGGACACCGTCCTCAACATCGGCCTCTCCGACAAGTCGGTCCAGGGTCTGGCGAAGCAGGCCGGCGACGAGCGCTTCGCGTGGGACTCCTACCGCCGCCTCATCCAGATGTTCGGCAAGACCGTCCTCGGCGTCGACGGCGACCTCTTCGAGGACGCCCTCGAGGCGGCCAAGGCGGCCAAGAAGGTCACGGTCGACACCGAGCTGGAGGCCGCGGACCTGAAGAAGCTGGTCACCAAGTTCAAGAAGATCGTCAAGGCCGAGGCCGGGCGCGACTTCCCCCAGGACCCGCGCGAGCAGATGGACCTCGCCATCAAGGCGGTCTTCGACTCCTGGAACGGCGACCGGGCCAAGCTCTACCGCCGCCAGGAGCGCATCCCGCACGACCTCGGCACGGCCGTGAACGTCTGCTCGATGGTCTTCGGCAACCTGGGCCCCGACTCGGGCACCGGCGTGGCGTTCACCCGTGACCCCGCCTCCGGCCACCAGGGCGTGTACGGCGACTACCTGCAGAACGCGCAGGGCGAGGACGTGGTGGCGGGCATCCGCAACACGGTGCCGCTCGCCGAGCTGGAGCAGATCGACAAGAAGTCGTACGACCAGCTGATGCAGATCATGGAGACGCTGGAGAACCACTACAAGGATCTCTGCGACATCGAGTTCACCATCGAGCGCGGCCAGCTGTGGATGCTGCAGACCCGCGTCGGCAAGCGCACCGCGGGCGCGGCCTTCCGGATCGCGACGCAGCTGGTGGACCAGGGCCTGATCGACGAGGCGGAGGCGCTGCAGCGGGTGACGGGCGCGCAGCTCGCGCAGCTCATGTTCCCGCGCTTCGACGAGCAGGCGAAGGTCGAGCAGGTCGGCCGGGGCATCGCGGCCTCGCCGGGCGCGGCGGTCGGCAAGGCGGTCTTCGACTCGTACACCGCGGTGAAGTGGTCCCGCTCGGGCGAGAAGGTCATCCTGGTCCGCCGGGAGACGAACCCGGACGACCTGGACGGCATGATCGCGGCCGAGGGCATCCTCACCTCGCGCGGCGGCAAGACCTCCCACGCGGCCGTCGTCGCGCGGGGCATGGGCAAGACCTGCGTGTGCGGCGCGGAGGAGCTGGAGGTCGACACCAAGCGCCGGCGGATGATCGTGCCGGGCGGGCACGTGGTCGAGGAGGGCGACCTCATCTCGATCGACGGGTCGAGCGGCAAGGTGTACCTCGGCGAGGTCCCGGTGGTCCCCTCCCCGGTGGTGGAGTACTTCGAGGGCAGGATGCACGCGGGCGCCGACGACGCCGACGAGCTCGTCGAGGCCGTGCACCGGATCATGGCGTTCGCCGACCGCAAGCGCCGCCTGCGCGTCCGCGCCAACGCGGACAACGCCGAGGACGCCCTGCGGGCGCGGCGCTTCGGCGCGCAGGGCATCGGCCTGTGCCGTACGGAGCACATGTTCCTCGGCGACCGGCGTGAGCTGGTCGAGCGCCTGATCCTGGCGGACACGGAGACCGAGCGCGAGGAGTCACTGAAGGAGCTGCTGCCGCTCCAGAAGCAGGACTTCGTCGAGCTCTTCGAGGCGATGGACGGCCTCCCGGTGACGATCCGCCTGCTGGACCCGCCGCTGCACGAGTTCCTGCCCGACATCACCGAGCTGTCGGTGCGTGTGGCGCTGGCGGAGTCCCGTCAGGAGCCGCACGAGAACGAGCTGCGCCTGCTCCAGGCCGTGCACCGCCTGCACGAGCAGAACCCGATGCTGGGCCTGCGGGGCGTACGCCTCGGCCTGGTCATCCCGGGCCTGTTCACGATGCAGGTGCGGGCCATCGCGGAGGCGGCCGCCGAGCGCAAGGCCGCCAAGGGCGACCCGCGCGCGGAGGTCATGATCCCGCTCGTCGGCACGGTCCAGGAGCTGGAGATCGTGCGCGATGAGGCCGACCGGGTCATCGCCGAGGTCGAGGCGGCCTCGGGGGCGCAGCTGAAGCTGGCGATCGGCACGATGATCGAGCTGCCGCGCGCCGCGCTGACCGCCGGTCAGATCGCGGAGGCCGCCGAGTTCTTCTCCTTCGGCACGAACGACCTGACCCAGACCGTGTGGGGCTTCAGCCGGGACGACGTGGAGGCGTCGTTCTTCACGGCCTACCTGGAGAAGGGCATCTTCGGCGTCAGCCCCTTCGAGACGATCGACAGGGACGGCGTCGGCTCCCTGGTGAAGGCGGCTGCCGAGGCCGGCCGCGCCACCCGCCCCGGTCTCAAGCTCGGCGTCTGCGGCGAGCACGGCGGCGACCCCGAGTCGGTCCACTTCTTCCACGAGGTCGGACTCGACTACGTCTCCTGCTCGCCGTTCCGGATCCCGGTGGCGCGTCTGGAGGCGGGCCGGGCGGCGTCGCAGGCGGAGGACAGCGACCACCGCTGAGAGACCCCGGGATCGTCGTCGGGCCCTGACCCTCACCGATACGACGATGATCCCGGCGCACCGGAAGGGGCGGCACCCTGTGCGGGGGTGCCGCCCCTCCCCGCATTGTCTGCGGAGACTGTCAAGCTAAGTCGCTGACCAGGAAAAATGGCGCTTGTTGGCGTTGGTTGCCGTTGAACCCGCGCGAAGCTGTTGTGCCCTCGTTGCACCCTCCGGGTGCGGCCGGGTCCCGTCACGCGCCGTCACCACAGAGGCCCCGCCCTGATTCGGCACCTTCCAGGGCGGGCCCTTCGTTTTGCTTGTTCAGGCGGCGGCGGGGGATACGAGATTCGAGCTCGTGCAGGGTTGCCCCCAACACGCTTTCCAACTGTGTTGATGGAGTGTTGGGCTCGTACACAGCCGTGCATCTGGGGCCGTGGGCGGCTGGCTCGTGGGAGGGGCCAAGCTACCGGTCTCATCTGAACGGAGGTGAACGGTGCTGAATGAGACGGAAACTGAGACGGGCTACGGCTGGGGGACTGGCCCAATCTGGTGGGCGGCCTGGCATGATCGCCCTACTGGTTCGAGGCGAGGGGCGGAGCGTTGAGGAACGATCTGGCCATGCCATCACGTAGTGCGCGGAAGCGTCGTCGGCGTCAGCGTCGGCCACCGATTCCCCCTTCTCCTCCTCCGCCGTCGATCGATCCGGTGGATCCGGCGGTGGCCCGTCGGCGCATGCGACTGGGGCTGGCGATCGTGGCTGTTTTGTGGGCGGCCGTCGTCATCGCCGATGTCGCGCTGATCCGGACGCATGTGTTGGAAGAGACGTATACCGGCATCGCGACCGGCGCGGGGGTCATCACGGGCCCGCTCGCACTGCAGCTCTGGTATGGGGCCTTGGCCGGCAAAGCGCACGCCGACAGGCGGCAGCAGAGGCAACTGCTGTCGGCCCGCACCATCACCGGTGTCCGCACCATAGATCTCGGTGCCCTCGCCAGTGTCCGCCGCTACGAGCTGATCGGCCGATTCGGCGGCTCGACGGACGAGTTGCGCTTGCGCGACCAGCACGGGGTGCGCCTGGCCGTCGACTCCGGCGACAAGGCGGTCATCGGAGCCGTCCGCGAGGCAGTCGAGACAGCCGATGCCCGATCGGGTGGTGCTTCAAGCAGCGGATCTTGGCGCGAGGAGATCTCCCTGAGCTGCCTGACACCGCCTGAGCGCCTCGGAGAAACTTCGCCGCGTATGTGCCGCAGCCACCCGCAGAAACCCGATGACAGCCGGACAACGCCGGACTCTCCCCGCGATCACCGGGGCGGTCCGGCGCTTCTCTGCGCGCGGCTAAACCCGACCTGACCAGCAAAAAGCTCTCCCGAGGGGGAGGGCGAGGGATGGCGCCCCCGGCAGGACTCGAACCTGCGGCCAAGCGCTTGGAAGGCGCTTGGCGGGTTGAGGCTCATCCTCGTGTTGACCTGTTCCTATCCCTCAACTGGACGCCCAGCAAACCGGATTTCGACACGGATTCGACAGGCGCCCAAGTCTGTCTGGCGCCCCAGTCTGTTGCTGCGGGGGCTGATGGGGCTCTAGAACGGCTGTGACCAGAGTTCCGTGAAAGCCCTTTCGCCCCGCACACAACAGATGCCCAGTTCGGATGGCCCATGCGCCTATCCGAGTGCCTTCCGGACGTCCCACGAGCGGGGGACGCGCGCTGAGGGGTATGTCGTTTCGAGCAAGGCGGCCCTGGGATCGATGAGGAGATCAGCTATGTACGCAGTGGTTCGGCGGTACGAAGGGGTGACGGATCCTGCCGAGGCGGGACGCCGAGTGGACGAGGGATTCGTCCCCCTCCTCCGTCAAGTCCCCGGCTTCGTGGCCTACTACTGGGTCGACGCCGGGAATGGAGTGATGGTCTCTACCAGCGTCTATGAAGACCAAGCCGGGGCCGACGAGTCAGTCAAGCGGGCGACGGACTTCGTACGGGACAACCTCGGGTCGTTGCTTCCCAACTCTCCTCAGGTCACGGCCGGCCACGTCGTGGCTGTTGGGTAGCGACCTCCGCAGTGGGGGCTGGATCCCCAGTATCCCTGTGCTGCTGACCTGGCCATTCACAAAACTCCGATCAGAGCCGTTTTGTCTCTGTCCGCAGTCCCGTGATCGGACAACGCCAACGTCCCTCACCGGCGCAGTAGGCTGGCTGGGTCACTGATCACGGCATCGAGTTCCTCGCTTTTCGTCCGCATGTTGTGCCGGCGGTTCTCGCTCTGACGAGTCCCTCATGGCAACGCGACTGTGGCTTCAGCCGGCGGAACTCGAGGATCTGGGCTACGTGGTCAACGTGCTGTTCGACGGCTTCCGCAACGCTGACGACTCGGGTGAGCACCGCTTTAGGAGTTCATTCCTGCTGCCCAAGGGCCGGGTATGCAGCTCGCTAGCGTCCTGCGCAGTGTCCGGCACCGACTTCCCTGGTACGGCGGGGTGCACTGGTGTTGCCGTCAAAGACTGCAGTCAGACCAGCGGTCTCGATGTCTTCTTGCCCTGGGTCTTGTCAGGGATCTTGGGGAGCTGGATCTTCCCTGTTCAGAGGCGATGAACCCGTGCGCCCGATGGTCGTCGTTGGTCATCGTCGGCCACTGTTGAGCGGCCTCGGACGGCCCAGAGACGGCCCCAGGCCGCCGAACGTCTACGCCTCTACGATGCAGGCCATGGGGACATCCGATTCCGCACCGCTCATATGCGCCTGTTGGCTTTCATGGCTCGCGGTCCAGACCGCCGATCAGGCGGAGGTGGTGAAGGCCCTCGGCTTGACGGAGGTACGGGAGACGAGCTGGGCCGACGGCGTGGAACTCATCGACGAGGTGGCGCATGACGAGGAGGAGCGATTCTCCACCGTTGTCGTCACTCCGCCCATGCAAGGGTGGACCCTGGTAGTTGGACCGTACTTCGGCCTGCCCTATGCACAGCAGACGGCGCACGTCACCAACCTGTGCCGAGATTTGAGCGCACGCTTCGGCAAGGCCCAACTCTTCTTCCACAGTGAGCAGAACGACGGAGAGGCGTGGCTGATCGCCGAACGCGGACGGATTCTCAGGCGTTGGATCAGTGAGTACCCGGAGCTCGCCATGGGCGAACCGTTCGGTGTGGAGCGACGACTCCTCGATGCCTACGGGATCACGGGCAAGCCCGAGGATCTCGATCCCGACAGCGATCTGGCCGGCGACTGGGCAGCAACTTGGGGAGAGTGCTGGGCCACGACGGTCGCGGAGGAATCCAGCATCGACCCCACCAGCGCCGCCGTCGACACAGGCTCGATCAGCAGCATGTTGGTGGCAGCCGCTCCGACTTTCGAGTAGGCGTACCGCCTGCCGCCGACCACCGCTTTAGGAGTGAGGTTGGCAGTCACGCGCCTGACCTGCCCGTTCCCTGTCTTGGACGGAGTCCGGCGGCCGTACCCTTGCGCACCCCTAATCCCCGTGACTCCCCGCCCGATCTGGACAGCTGGCGGATCCCGGAGACGGACAAGGTGGTCCTCGTCGGGATTGGTGTTCCCCGGACTGAGGACACCCCTCTCACCAGCGTGTGCTTCCAGGAAGCAACGGGCCCGTCGCTGTCCACCGCAGACGGACGTCTGCTCTACCTCGTGGCCGTGAACCAGCTTTGGGATCATCCGTCGCATGCGCTGACGGCCTCTTGGGCTGTGGAGCCGGAGACAGGCGCCGTGTATTACGTGCAGCCTGGCGGCGAGACCTGGTTTGCCAACTCTTCCGTCGCTCTGTGGGTGGAGTGCCTGCATCACTACGGGCTGCGCGTCGACACTTGCGACTTGCTTCTGAACGCGGATCACCATGACGAGGGCGCCGTACTGGCCGAACTGGACGAGCTGGCAGCAGAGCTGAAGGAGTGCGACCCTCCAGCGTTTGAGGGATACCAGGGTTACATCTGGCCCGAGTTCCTTGCGTGTTGGTTTTGGTGATGCGATCGCTCCCGGCTAGGTCTCATCCCAACTCCCCTCAGCCCGCCGCGAGTTCTTCACCGTGACGGGTTGACTCATGTATAGGAGTCAGGCACGCCGCGCTGAGCGATGTGCCCAGAGAGTGCCCTGCGAGGGGCGGCAGATGCCGAGTTCCCAGTTCAGGGTGTTGGTCTTACACCCTGTGCGGGGGTACCGCCCCTCCCTGCATTGTCTGCGGAGACTGTCAAGCTAAGTCGCTGACCAGGAAAAAGGCGTAGGCGTTTGTTGGCGTTGGTTTCCGTTGAGCCGCTGGAGCGTTTCGAGCGGAAGTGATGGGGGAGTGGCGGCCGTCCGGCCGCCCGCCCGCCTTGTCGACCTGGCCTACCCGCGGTAACTAAACGCCACATACTTCACAAGGCCTTCACGAGCCTGCACACTGGCACCCCGCCCCCCGCGCCGGTCTCGACCTAGGGATCACTATGACCCTCACCGAACCGCCCGCGCGCCCTTACCATCCTCGCAGCAGCCACGAGGGGATGGGGCCAATGCCCCCTCGCCCCGAAGCTGCGGCTGCCGCCGCCTGGTGGGCCGAGCAGCTCGCCACGCTCCCGCACCATGATGTCGGCGCGCCGCTACGGACGGCCTTGGCGAACGTCACAACGGCCCACGGCAGGCGGCAGCGCACCCGCGAACAGATCGACGCGTTCCGCACCGCCCTCGCCGACAGGATCGAACAGCACCTCGCGAAGTACTGCTGGCTGCCCGACGAGCCTGACTTTGGCTCCTACATGCGCGCCGTCGTGGTCGACCCTGTGCCGGACGACGTGCTCACGGACGCCGCCGAGCGCGCCGGCTTCAGGCTCACCTCATTCGACCTGCCGATGAGAACCGTGATGTGGATCGACCCAGGCATCGTGAAGGTGGCTGCCGGCCATGGTGCTGAGTCCGTCGTTATCTGGGCGACACCCACCACTGCGACTACCGGGGAGATGACCTCCTGACCATTGAGCGCATGACGGCCCGACGCGAAAGATGTGTAGAGAGGCAACGCGCTGCGCGCCGTGTGTGGGCCAACGGGAGAACAAGCCGTCTGAGCACGTTCGTCGAAGCCACTGCGCCAACTGTGCGCTGGCACTCGCTCGAACGTGCGCCGCACGTCGGCACTTCTGCGCGGATGAAGCGGTCAGCGGCAGAGGTCCTTTTCAGCTGGTCTCGCCTCTCGGCGTGTCCTGCCGGTGTGTCGGAGGCCGGCGGCGGAGTGCTACTTGGCGACCTCTTCCGTCCTGATCAGACTGTGTCGATGCTTGCTAAGGCGTGACGGATCGCCGCGAGGGCTTCTTCGTCGGTGGCATTGAGCTGCTTTGCAGCAGCCGCGAAACTGTTGGCGTATTCCTGGAGCTTCGCCTTCAGGTCGGTCTCGGGCGCTGGGGCGATGACCTGCGTACCGGAGCCTCTGCGGCTCCTGACGAGACCTGCGACCTCCAGTTCGCGGTAGGCCCGCACCACGGTGTTGTTTGCCAGCCCGAGGTCGGAAGCAAGTTGGCGCACGGATGGCAGCCTGTCGCCCTTTCGTAGTCGGCCGACGGAGATGAGATCGGCCAACTGCGCGCGGATTTGCTCGTAGGGCGGGACAGGGGAAGGGTGCATAACCCTGATGCTGACGTCGTTTGCGGTCACGGTTGTGCCTTGAGGTAGACCTGTGGCAGCAGCGAGACGCATAGGCAGTGACCTGCAGTTATAGCCGAGGTGAGGGCAGTGACGGCTAGCCCCCACAGCGCCAGATCCTTCATTTCTCCTCCACAGGACCAGCTCAGTACCACGACTCCCATCGTCAAGGAGACGCCGAAAAGAGGAGCGCTCACGAGTACTCCCCATGCGCTGATCGCCGCCCGCGCTCCGGTGCGGTGTTGCTCATCGCTTCCCGACCCGGCCGTGATACGGCGTAGAAGTAGTACGCAGGCAACGGTACCGAAGGTGAGACCGCCGAGAATCGGCCACGCGTAGTAAGGGCCGGGCCAGGGAGACAGCAGTTGCCTCCCCGCTGGGCACGTGACGGACAGGGCGCGCCCTGAGTGACCGGCAGTGTCTGCTGAGGCTGTTGCTGCGGCGATGATCAGCAGGGTCACTAAGGCGACTGCCTGCCCGGCCACGGTGGCGGTCAGGGCGCGCGGCACGTAGTCCCGTATGCGGCGTGGTGTCATGTGAGCGACTCGTAGCCTGCCAGGGCTCTGGCGTGCGACCAAGTCTGCTGCGAACGCACCCGCCATGACGCAGAGACCGAAAACGGAGAACTCGTACAGCAGATCCACGTCTGACTCATGGCTGAAGGAGGCAAGCGAATTGACAGCCAGACCGATCGCTGCGCCGACCCACCGCACGGGAGTCGCAAGTCCCTCCCGCCAGGCGTGATCCCTTCCTGCTGCAGTAGGCATACCGGCCCCTTCCCCCCGCAAGTTTATTAACTGTCTGACACAATTGCCCGGCGGCCGAACTGTGTCAAGTAGTTGATACGCATGTTTTCTCGCGCAAGCGTCCGTTGTCGTTGCCGTCAGGAGCCGCCGGGGGTCTGTCTGCACCTGCATCTGCTCCGCCGGCCTCCGGTTGACAGCGCCGCGCGCCGGCGTGAGAGGGGCCCTGGTGCTGCGCCCGGGACGGTTCGCCGAGCTGTGTTGAGTCTCAGCGCGGTCGCCGAAGGAAGGCGACGATCTCACGTCAGACAGACCAGATGGAAACTGACTTGAGGCCCGGCTGACCAGCCACTCGACGGTCATTGCCGAAGTGCCCGGCCCGGCCGCGGAGTTACTCTCGGGCTACTTGTCCCTTGCTTCTTCGCTCGTCAACGGCACCCCTTGCCGGGTGCGAGAGGTGTCGCTCTCTGCGCACTGGACAGCCTCGGTGAACTGCGCCACCCGACGGTGGACCGCCTCGTAAACCTCATCGGATGCGACCAGGCGGAGCGGTGTCGGCAAACGGAACAACGCGGCAGCGAGGCTGTCGGGAGTGACGCCGCCGATCGTGATGCAGGTGGTGTCCGGACCGTCGGCCCGGCAGCTGCCCAGGTGGGGCGGAACGATGTGGCGTGCCCGCGCCAAGGGCACAGCGACTCGCGTAGTCGCGTAGTACGGATAGTCGCTTACCAGCATCTTCGTCACCATGTCAGCGGCGTCCGGCGGGTCATCGAGTTCAACGCTGACCCCTGTCGTCTGGGCGGCGATGATGCGGTCCGCACGGAACGTCCGCCATTCATGCTTGGCCACGTCGAACGCGACCAGGTACCACCGGTTCGGGCTGCGAACCAGCCGATGTGGATCCACTCGCCGTCTGGTCTCGGTGCTGCGGGCATCGCGGTACGTGAGCGACAGCCGTTCCCCGCGGTGGCAGGCGGTCGCGATTTCAAACAGCAGCGGGACGGCGACTCGGCCGCGTTCGGCCTGCATGATGTCGACGGAGCTGCCGTCCACCGCGTCGATTCGCTCGACGACCCGCGCCGGCAGCAGGTGCCTCAGCTTGAGCAACGCCGACATCGTGGCTGGGTCGTCGCCAGGGGCCTCGCGGAGCGCGGCGAACACCGCGAGGGCTTCCTCGTCGTCGAGTGTCAGGGGCGCCATTCGCTTGCCGGGGCCCAGGCGATAGCCGCCGTATGGGCCGCCCTCGGAGTCGATGCCGTACCCCGCTTCGCGCAGGCGGGCGATGTCGCGGCGCACGGTCCGTTCGGTGACGCCCAGCCGCTCGGCGAGCTCGCCGTTCGTCCATGACGGCCGGCTGGACAACACCGCGAGCAGTCGCAGCAGGCGGGCTGAGGTGGCGGTCACATTTCCGATGCTAATCGAGACCAGGACCGGAACAGTCCTGGTCTCGCACTACGGTTCTGGCGTCTTCAGTGCTTCAGAGAGGGATGAGACAGTGATCGATCATGTTTTCCTGACGGTGAGCGACATGGACCGCTCAGTCGAGTTCTACAACCAGACGTTGAAGCCGCTGGGCATGAGCCACGTGATCGACTTCGACGGCTCGACCGGTCCGCAGGGGCACCCCGACCTCAAGGGGTTCGGTACCGACACGGCTTTTGTGCTCTGGTTGCGCGACGGCGTCAGTGAGGGACGTGCCGCGCATGTCGGCTTCACCGCGCCATCGAAGGAGGCGGTCGACGCGGCGTATACGGCGGCCATGGCGGCGGGCGCGACCGACAATGGCGCACCCGCGGACCGCCCGTACTACGCTCCCGGGTACTACGCGGCCAACGTCTTCGATCCTGATGGGTACAGCCTCGAGTTCACGTACAAGGCGTGGCAGCACCCGAAGGATTGACCTGGGGTTTTTCGCAAGCTCGCGTTGACGGGCGGTGATCCAGCCTCACCTTCTGTGGAGAGTAGCGGAACGGGTGGGGCCGGTTGCCTTTCCCACTGTGCTCCTCCGTCGAAGGATCGATTCCCTTCCGGAGAAACAGGATTCCCATGGATGTAAGCGGGGGTTTGCACAGGAACCGTTGGAGGAAGGCGCCCACGCTCGCCAAGGCGCTACCCGCCGCTCATCACCTCGCATAGGTGCTCGTATCGATCGGAGCAGTCAACGGGCCGGAGGACCTGGCCGAGCGGCATGACGACTACATCCGGATGCCGTGATCACCTGCCCCCTGGTCGGCGGACTCCAGCCCTTTCCGCACCGGCGTGCCCACGGTCGGCGCTTCCCCGCCGTCCGCGGGGGCGTCCGGTTGGGAGCGGCGCCGCCCCGGTAGCACGATCGCGGTGACTGCGCCCGCCGCGCAGATCGCGCATCCCAGTACGGCCGCGAACCTGTAGCCGACGGGGTCCGGCAGGATGGCTCCGACCCTGGTGTGGGACTCGAGTACCGCGGCGCTCAACGCGCTTCCCATGGCGAACCCGACGTAGCGGAGCACCTGGTTGAAGCCGATGGCGCTCCCGACCTCCCTGGCCGGCACCGAGTTGACGACCAACCCGGGGACCAAGGCGAAGACGCAGCCGACACCGAGGCCCGCCACGCCCATCACGACGAACAGTTCCCAGAGGCCGGATCGGTTCAGCCCGAACCACAGCATGGACAGGAGGATGACGCCGCAGGACAGCGGCAGCGTCAACCGCCAGGACAAGCGCTGTGCCACCAGCGGGACGGCCCTGCTCGCCGACAGGCTGCCGGCCGAGAATGGCAGCAGGATCAGCCCGGCGACGACAACTGACACCCCGAAGCCGTGAGCCGGGCCGGCGGGCGTCTGGGCCAGCCGCGTGACCAGGGACAAGAGCAGGTACATACCCATGCCCGCGACGAGCCCCATCAGGTCGGCGGTCAGTACGACACGGTTGCGGAGCTGGCGCAGGTCGACCAGCGGCTGACCGGTGCGCAGCTCGTACACGATCCAGACCGCCAGGCACGCCAGCGACGCGGCACACACGCTGATCAGCGTCGGCGATGTCCAACCCCAGGATTCGCCCTCGCTCAGCGCGAGCAGAAGCCCGCCGAGGACCGCACCGAACAGGATCGCGCCCACCGCGTCGGGACGGCGCGGCGCCAGGTGCCGGGTGTGCGGCAGGACGATCACCGCGGACATGAGGGCGATGCCGCTGACCGCCGCACCGAACCAGAAACTGGCATGGAACCCGAAGACCTGGGTGATCAGACCGGTCAACGGATACCCCAGGCCGACGCCTGACACGGTGGTGATCGAGAGCAGCGCGATGACCGAGCGGGAACGCTCCGTCGGCAGGTTGTCCCGGGCCGTCGCGATGGTCAGCGGGATCAGGCCGAGCCCGACGCCCTGGAACGCCCGGCCCACGACCAGCCAGACGAAGCCGAACGGAAGGGCCGCCAGCGCGCTTCCCACCAGCACGAACGACAGGGCACCCAGAATCGTCGGGCGCCGTAGCGGACCGTCGCCCAGCCGGCCCATCGTCGGGGTGGCAACCGCCCCGACCAGCAGAGTGACGGTCAGGGACCACTGGGCTTCGGAGAGTGGCACGTGGTCGGCGCCGGCGATGGTGGGAATCAGCGGCGCACCGAGGCTGCTGATCACCGCCACCACTGTGCCCACGTACACGAGCACGGGTACCAGTGCTCGGCCATGCAAGGTGGGATCCGATGTGTGCGCGGCCATGCCTGCTCTTCCCATCAGTCGATTGCCTCCTGAACCAGACCAGTGCCGAGGAGATCGGGGACCAGGTGGGCACAGGTCACACCCACTACATGTAATCGACATCCAGTTTAGCCCATTACTTCATGGCTGTGGTCTGGTCGCACTTCGACGTCGCGTGGCAGGAAGGGCTCGCCGCCGCGCACGGTGGGCTGCCGAGGCGGAAGGGCGTCTGGCGGAAGAACGTGCCGCCGCCCGGGCGGGCGCACGGGAACGAGCAGCGCCTCTTGAAGGCGGCGGCGATCGTGGACGGGCGAGCCCGGTACCGATCACCCCGCCTCGTCGCGCCGGGGCGCACGTCAGCGCGTGGACCGGGCCTTGTGCCTGGCTCGATACGCGGCCACGTTGTTCCTGTTGCCGCAGACCTCGTACGAGTGCCAACGCTGAGTGCGGCTGCGAGTGGTGTCGTAGAAGGCGTGGGCGCAGGTCTCGTTGGCGCAGGCGCGGATGCGCCCCCAGGTGCCGTCGGCGACGAGTCCCGCCACCGCGATGGTGATGCCGCCGATCACGGGATCGCCGCCGATCTGCTGCAGCGCCACCTCTCCCGGCGCCGCGAAGACCTGCCTCAGTGTGATCGAAGACGACCACCGCGTGATCTGTGCCCAGCCGGCTGCCGTTTCCTCGGGTTCCGACGCCGTGACGATGTCAAGGAGGGCCGCACGCAGGTCACGGACCTCGGCGATGAGGCTCGGTGTCGGCTGCTGCCCCTCGGGCTGACCGAACGGGCGCAGGATCTTGCTCGCCGTCTGCGGACTCTCGAGCGTGTCCGGAAGGGCCGGGTTGATGCCGTGGGCACGCGAGTTGAGCAGATCCACGATGGCCGCGGCAGTGGCGGGGATCGACCGCGCGGTGCCCTGTCCTTCTCTGCTCACGCCAGCACCGTACCACAGGGTCTTTTCGCGAAAGAGGCTTACATGTCGGCAGGGGGCCGTGGTAGGGAGTAAGTGTCTAATTCGATAGGTCATTACACTCCGCCGTTGTCCCTGTCGATCTCGTCGACTGGTGGCCGCCTCGCGAACGAAGGGTCGGTCACTCGACTCGCGGTGTCTGTCAGAGGAGAAGAACATGAGTGAGATCAAGCCCCGATTCCGGACGATCGACGGGTTGTCCATCCGGTACGCCGAGAGCGACGAACCCCGTGACTGCGACGCGCTGCTGCTGAGCCCGTGGCCGGAGAGCCTGTACGCCTTCGACGCGACCTGGTCCCGGTTGGCCGAGCACGCTCACCTGATCGCGGTGGACCTGCCGGGGTTCGGGCACTCCGAGCTGCGGGAGGACCTGCTCTCGCCCAAGGCGATGAGCGAGTTCATCGTGCGGCTCGCCGACACCTTCGGGCTGGCGAAGCCCCACGTCGTGGGCCCTGATATCGGCACCAGCGCGGTGCTGTTCGCCGTGGCCCGGCACCCGGACCGATTCCGCAGCGCGGTCGTGGGCACCGGTGGGGCGGCAGTCCCGCTGCAACTGGGCAGTCCCTTGCGCGAGTGGGTGCATGCCGAGGACCTGGCGCCGTACCGGGCCATGAACCCCAAGACCATCGTGACGGTCGCGGTCGACAAGATCGAGGGCTACGAGCTTCCGGAGGAGGTGCGCGAGGACTACCTCGCGTCCTACGTGGGACGGCGTTTCGTCGACCAGATGGCCTACGTTCGCGCGTATCCCGCCGAACTGCCGGTCCTGGGCGACCTGCTGGCCACCGTCGAGACGCCGGTCCAGATCATCAACGGCAGCAAGGACCCGGTGGTGCCGGTGGTCAACGCCGAGTACCTGCACGAGCGCCTGCCCCACAGCAAGCTCGACATCATCGAGGGGGGACACTTCGTCTGGGAGGAAGCGGCGGAGGAGTACGCCAACGCCGTCACCGCCTGGTGGCAGGAGAACTGACCCAGCTGATGTCCAGCCCTGGCCGAGCCGCCCCGGTGGGCGTCGGCGTGAGCCACGCCGACGCCCACCGGATCGTCGAGCCCGGCGCCGCGAGAGGTCTTCACCCAGCGGTGGGCCGGCCGATGACCGCGACGACGCTGCGCCACAAGGCCTTCGGGTTGGCGTACCCGGGGAACAGCCGCATCATCTCGTCGAAGAACTCCTCGGGTGTGCGGGTGCCCTCTGCGGCGAGTCGTTGGAACGTGTCGAGGTAGGTCCGCGTGCGCTGGACGGCGCCCGCGTCGTCGGGCTGTGCCTTGTCCTTGTGGCCGGCCACCGCGTACGTCGGATCCAGCGCCTCGATCGTGTCCAGCGCCCGGTACCACGCCTGAAGTCCCCCGTCGCCGGATTCGTTGAGGTATTGGTGACAGTGGTTGTAGACCGAGTCGCCCGCGACGAAGAGGCGGACGGACGGTACCCACAGACCGGTTGTGTCGTCGGTGTCGGTGTGGCCGAGTTCGACCGCCTTCAGAACGTTGCCCTCCAGCTCGATGCCTTCCGCCGGGATGATCTCCGGGTGGATCTCTCCTTCGCAGACCTGCCCCGGGAACCGGGCGTCCCACTGCTCGCCGCGGGTCTCGTGCTGCTTCCTGATGGACCTGGCGGTTCCGGCGGTTGAGTACACCCTTGCTCCGGGGAACCGGTCGAGCAGTGCGGGCACGCCGAACCAGTGGTCGCCGTGGCCGTGGGTGATGTAGATCGCGGTCAGGTTTCTGCCGAACGAGGCGATCCAGTCGCCGATCACGCGAATGTGTTCGTGTGTCCATGGGGTGTCGACGAGGACGGCGTCGCGTTCACCGGTGATGAGCGTCGATGACATGGGGGATGCGACCGCCGGGTGGCCGTGCGGCACCGGGGGCGTGCCGTGTTCGGGGGTCGGGTCGGCGACGTGGACGTGAAAACGAAGGTCAGATGCCATGGTGCGTGACTTTCCTTTTGTGCCTGGTGCTCATCAGCTGGTCGCGGCGGGCTTGAGATGCTGGATGAACCAGTCCGTGGCCCTGCCACCTGTCTCGTCGAAGTGGTCGACGTACGCGCCGAAGTGCCCGCCCTCGTAGGCGATGAGCTTCTTGGGCTCGCCGGCGCGCTCATATGCGGCAAGCGTGCTGTCTGTCGGCGTCCTCGTGTCGCCTGTGGCGACGATCATGAGCGGAGGGCCCGACGGGGTGAACCGCTGCGCGAGGCCGGCGGAGGTCACAGGTCCCCGCCCCGGTGGATGGGCCACACCTCGTCCAGCGTGTCGGAGTCGGTGAGGGTGGCCTCGATCGTCACGATACGCAGCCCGTCGCTGCCGCGGGCGATGACGAAGTGAACAGCCAGGCGCTCGATCTCCGAATCGTCAGCGCGGCGACGCGACCAGATGACGTCAATGGCGCCACCGTCCTTGTTGAACACCACCACACGGCGGTCGAGCACCGCGGTGTGTGTGTAGCCCGCGGTCCTCAGGCGGTCGAAGGTGACCTTGAACCATGCGGTGACGTCCTCCGCCGTGGGGGCGAGGGTGACGGGCCCGCTGTCGTCTCCGACCCAGAGCGGGGCCGCCCAGTAGTCGCCGATGAAGGAGGCGTCGTGTGAAGTCTCCACGGCCGTGACCCACCGCGGCAGGTAGGTCTCGAAGAACCAGTCGGTGATCTCGGTGTACGTCTCGTCGAGCTCGGGCCGGGTGGACGATGGCGCCATTGCTGAACCTCTTTCTGGATGCACGAGCCGGCCACCGTGGACGCGACAGGCCTGCGTCCCCCCTCGTATAGAAATAAGCGTAGAGCGTTTACCTCTTACGGCAAAGGCTCAAATCAACCGCTCACAGACTTTTTACTCGCAATATTCGCCATCCGAACCATCAGTAGTGTTGTCATTACGATTCGGTCCTGGCTGGGCGGCCTCTCCGCACTGTTTCTGACGCCCGTGTCGGCAACGCGCTCAGCTCTCATGTGTTCTCACTCCTCCGCGCGGGGCTTCGTGGCCCCGGACACGCAGTTCAGAGAGCCGAGTGCACACCCTGTGCGGGGACGCCGCCCGGCGGTCAGGCGGTGCGTACCTCGTACACCGCCACGCGCACCTTCTCGTCGTCCAGGCACTGGCCCGACGTGAGGTCGAAGCGCTGCTTCAGCAAGGGGGAGGCGACGAACGGGCGGCCCTCGTGAGTGCCCGTCAGGCCGCGGGAGAGGACGGCGGCGCCGCTGAAGGGGTCACGGTTGTCGATGCCGTACAGTCGGCCCGCGCGGTCGCGGAAGACCGCCGCCTGGCGGCCGTCGGGCAGAAGTGCCGCCACCCCGCGGCCCGCAACGAGCAGGCCCAGGTCGCAGACGGTGAGCCAGCGGTCGTGGTCGAGGCGGATCCGGACCTCGGGGCCTCGCGTGCCGGGTGCCGGTGTCATCGCTGCGCGCTTCCTTCCAGGGGGCGGGTGCCGAGCGTCAGCAACGGCAGGTCGGGCTTGATCTGGTCGCGCTCGGGGACGAAGCCGACCATCGGGTCGGGGGTGCCGGGGGCGTTCACGAAGGACACGAAACGGGCCAGCCTCTCCGGGGTGTCGAGGGTCTGCGCCCACTCGTCGCGGTAGTTCGCCACATGTGCCGCCATCAGCGACTCGAGTTCCTCGCAGATGCCGAGGGAGTCATGGACCACCACGTCCCGTACGTGGTCCAAGCCGCCGGGGATCCGCTCCAGCCACACCGAGGTGCGCTCCAGGCGGTCGGCCGTGCGGATGTAGAACATCAGGAAGCGGTCGATCAGGCGGACCAGTTCGGCGTCGGACAGGTCCTGGGCCAGCAGGTCCGCGTGACGCGGGGTGGCACCGCCGTTGCCGCCGACGTAGAGGTTCCAGCCCTTCGCCGTGGCGATCACGCCGAAGTCCTTCGACCGGGCCTCCGCGCACTCGCGGGCACACCCCGAGACCGCCGACTTCAGCTTGTGCGGGGACCTCAGGCCCCGGTAGCGCAGCTCCAGGTCGATCGCCATGCGCACGGAGTCCTGGACGCCGTAGCGGCACCAGGTCCGGCCCACGCACGACTTCACCGTCCGCAGGGCCTTTCCGTACGCGTGCCCCGACTCGAAGCCCGCGTCCACCAGCCGGGCCCAGATCAGCGGCAGTTGCTCCACCCGCGCGCCGAACATGTCGATCCGCTGGCCCCCGGTGATCTTCGTGTAGAGGCCGAAGTCGCGGGCGATCTCACCGATCACGATCAGCTTCTCCGGGGTGATCTCACCACCGGGGATGCGGGGCACGACCGAGTACGAGCCGTTCCTCTGCAGGTTGGCGAGGAAGTGGTCGTTGGTGTCCTGCAGGGCCGCCTGTTCGCCGTCCAGTACATGGCCGTCGGCGCCGATCGCCGGGGCCAGCGAGGCGACGACCGAGGCGATGGCCGGCTTGCAGGTCTCGCAGCCGTCGCCGCCGCGCGCGCCCTCGCGCCCGTAGCGGTCGAGGAGCTGCTGATATGAGGAGATGCGCAGGGCGAGGACGATCTCGTAGAGCTCATCGCGGGTCTGCGAGAAGCAGCCGCACAGCCCCTTGTCGGCCACGACGCCGCTCGCCTCCAGCTCGTCCGCGACGAGCCGGCCGAGCACCTTCTCGCAACTGCCGCAGCCCGTACCGGCCTTGGTACACCTCTTCACCTCGGGCACGGTCGAGCAGCGGTGCTCGGTGACCGCGTCGCGGATCGTGCCCTTGGTGACGTTGTGGCAGGAGCAGACGACGGCCCCGTCGGGCAGCGCGGACGGGCCGAGCTGGACCGGGGCGCCGGACCCCGCGGGCAGCACCAGCTGCTCGGGGGCGACGGGCGGTACGGACCCGGTGAGGGCGCGCAGGGTGCCGTACGCCTCCGCGTCGCCGACAAGGATGCCGCCGAGCAGTTCCCCGTCGCGGCCGATGACCAGCTTCTTGTACGTGCCCGAGCGTGAGTCCGCGTAGACGACGTCGAGGCAGTCCGCGGTGATGCCGTGCGCGTCACCGAAGGACGCCACGTCGACGCCCAGCAGCTTGAGCTTGGTCGACAGGTCGGCGCCGGTGAACGACAACTGCTCCGCCTCGTCGTCGGCGATCGCCGCGGCGGCCGTCCCGGCCATCTCGTACCCCGGCGCGACCAGCCCGTACACCCGGCCGTCCGCGGCCAGCGCGCACTCGCCGATCGCGAACACCCGCGGGTCGGACACCGTGCGGCACTGCTCGTCCACGGCGATGCCGCCGCGCTCGCCGACCACGAGCCCGCAGTCCCGGGCGAGCTGGTCGCGGGGGCGGACCCCGGCCGAGAACACGACCATGTCGGTGGTGAGCACGGAGCCGTCGGAGAGCTTCATGGCCGTCACCCGGCCGTCCGCGTCGGCGACGATCTCCTGTGTGCCTGTGCCGGTGTGCACGGTCAGGCCCAGACCCCCGACGGTCCGCAGGAGCGCGGCGCCGCCGCCCTCGTCGACTTGCGCCGGCATCAGGCGCGGCGCGAACTCCACGATGTGGGTGGCCAGGCCCAGCCCCTTGAGTGCGCCGGCCGCCTCCAGACCGAGCAGACCACCGCCGACCACGGCCCCGGTGACCGCCCTTGTCCTGGCGTACTCCTCGATCTCCAGCAGATCCTCGATGGTGCGGTAGACGAAGCAGCCTTCCGCGTCCTTGCCGGGGACCGGTGGGACGAAGGGGTAGGAGCCGGTGGCGAGGACGAGGGTGTCGTAGGCGACGGTGAGCTCGGAGCGGGTGGTGACCGTCCGCGTGTCCCGGTCGATCGTCAGGGCCGGGTCGCCGAGGTGCAGCTCGATCCCGTGCCGCTCGATGAACTCCCGGTCGGTCAGGGACAGTTCCTGGGGTGTGGTGCCCGAGAAGTACGAGGTGAGCCGGACCCGGTCGTAGGCGGGGCGCGGCTCCTCGCACAGCACGACCACGCGGTGCGTGGCGGTCAGGCCGCGCTCGGCCAGCGCTTCGAGGAAGCGCTGGCCGACCATGCCGTGGCCGACGAGCACGAGGGTGGGGGTGGCCGTGGACATCAGGAGCCTCCGTCGTTGGTGAGCAGGTGGAGCAGGTGGGCGTCGGCCGGGAGCGGCTCGGCCTCCTCCCAGGCGCGGGCGAGTGCGCCGACGGTGCCGAGTGCGCCGACGAGCACCCCGCCGACGAGGCGGCCGTCGCGGACGACGACCTTGCGGTAGGTGCCGCTGACGGCGTCGGCGAGCTGGACCGTGTCGTCGCCCGGCCCCGGGTCCGTCTCGCCGAAGGCGGCGAGGTCGAGGACGGCAGGACCGGAAAGGGTGAGCCGGGTCAGGGCACGGGTGCCGGTGTAGCGGGCGGCCGGGCCGCCCGGCAGGCCGGTCCCGGACGCGATCAGTCCGGCGAGGACGTCGGCCTGTTCGAGGGCCGGGGCGGCCAGCCCGTACACCGTCCCGGCGTGCTCGGCGCAGTCGCCGATGGCCCGGATGTGCGGGTCCGAGGTGCGCAGTTCGTCGTCGACGAGGATGCCCTTGCGGACGGCCAGTCCCACCTCCTGGGCCAGTCCCACCCGCGGGCGGACGCCGCAGGCCAGGACCACGAGATCGGTGCCGAGGGCGTAGCCGTCGGCCATCTCCACGGAGCGGACCGCCCCGCCGAGGGTGCGCACGCCGCGCACCCGCGTCTCGGTGTGGATCTCCACGCCGAGGCCGCTCAGGTGGTGGTGCAGCAACCGGGAGGCCTGGGGGTCGAGCTGGCGCTCCATCAGGCGTTCTGCCTGCTGGGCGAGGACGACATGGGCATCGCGGGCGGCGAGCGCGCGGGCTGCGGAGACGCCGAGCAGTCCGCCGCCGACGACGACGGCGCGCACCCCTTCGCGCACCGCCCCGGCGAGCCGCAGGCAGTCGTCCAGGGTGCGGAACGCGTGCACGCCCGCGGGAAGTTCCTGCCTGTCGCCGTCTAGCAGGCCGCGCAGGGGCGGGAGCACGGGGTTGGAGCCGGTGGCGAGGACGAGCGTGCCGTAGCCGATCACCGAGCCGTCGGCGCAGTGCAGCTCGCGGCGCACGCGGTCGATCCGGACGACCCGGGCGCGGACGAGGCGCTCCGGCGCCGGCAGGGAGATCACCTCGGGCGCGTAACGGCCGGCCAGGACGTCGGCGAGCAGGACGCGATTGTAGGGGGCGTGCTCTTCCTCGCCGACGAGCAGGGCGGGCATGCCGAGCTCGCCGAGCCGCCGGGCGAGACGGGTGCCCGCGAGTCCGGTGCCGATCACCACCACACGCGTGTCCGAGGTCATGCACCGCAGCGTGCGGTGCCGACGTTACCCGGCCGCATCACGGCCGTTTCCCGTGAGGAACGCTGCCCTCAGCGTGGGCGGGGCGCGGCTGTGAGGGTGCGGTGCCGCCGCCGCTCGTGGTGAGGTCCCGTCGGGCAGGGACCCGGCGCCGGTTCCGCGCCTTCGGGCGGGCCGTGGGCGGCAGGGCCGATCAGCGGGCGGCCGTGAGGCGTGCGAAGACGACCACGTTTCCCCGGTAGCCCGTCCCGCGTGAGTAGCCGCCACCGCAGGTGATCACCCGCAGCTCGGGGCGGTGCACCGTCCCGTACACCGTGTAGTCGGGGAAGTTCTTGTCCGAGAAGACCTGGACCCCGTAGACGGAGAAGACGGCCGTCGAGCCGTTGCGCCGGTGCACCTCGATCGTGCTGCCCTTCTTCACCGCGCCGAGGGCGTAGAAGACGGCCGGGCCCGTCGCGTCGTCGACATGACCGGCGACGATCGCGGTGCCCGACTCTCCGGGGGTGGCACCGCCCCGATACCAGCCGGCGAGGTTCTTGTACGTCGCGGGCGGGGGCTTGAGGCGGCCCGTGTCGGTGAGCCCGAGGCCGGTAAGAGGGGCGTCGACGCGGATCGACGGTATGCGTATGCGGTCCGGTGGCGAGGGCGGCAACGGGGGCGAGCCGGGCTTCACGCTGTCCGTCACCGCGGCCGCCTGCGCGGCCGACGGCTGCGGCGGTGCCTGGCTCTCGGCGCTGTGCAGCAGCCACACACCCGAGCACAGGGCGGCTATCGTGACGGATGCTATGGCGGCGTCTCCGACCGTGCCGGACGTGCCGACCTTGTTCACATGAAACTCCCATCGGATACGGGATCAAGAGCCCCCTCCGGGCCGCGAGGGGCATCGGACCCGGAGGGGGAGCGGGGGGCGGTACCGGCCGACGGACAGCGCGGAATGTCCGTCACATCCTGTCGGCTTTCGCCCGTCGATGCAGGAGCCAGGTACCGCCGGCGGCCGCGAGGGCCAGCGCCGCCACGCCGGCCGCGGACCGCACGGGGTCGGGGCCGAGTGCGCCCCCGACCCCTGTCTGCACGCTCCCTTTCGGAAGCGCCGGGTTCTTGGCCGCGGTCATGGAGACGATCAGGTCCCCCGCCACGGTGTCGTGCCGGGCGCCGGCGCACTTCGCGACGATCTCGTACGTGCCCGGCTGTGCGCTCGGCGGCACCCGGAACCGTCCGATCGCGTCCTGCTTATGCGTGCTGGGCACCAGGGTGAAGACGCCGGCGCCGACCGCGGTGGCGTCCCCGGCGGCCGAGCCGTCCGGGCCGCACGCCGCCGTGTTGACGGTCACGTCGGCTCCGGGGACCACGGTCGTGGGGAAGACCTCCAGCTTTCGGGCGTCACTGCCGTACGCGGTTCCGGCGGCCAGCGCCACGGCGGCGACGGCGAGCACAGGACCGGTGATCAGGCGGGCCGTTCGTCGCATGGCGGTGCTCCTCCGGGGACACGGCCCGCGGCACCCCCAGTGTGCCGCTGCGTAGGTCGTGCCCTGCACTCTCGAGGAAAAAGGCTGTGGGCCCGAGCCGCCTTCTGACGATATGTCAGAAATACGATGAACGAGTGTCAGGTCGACAGCCCCGCTGGCTGGAGGAGGCGGCATTCGGGCAGGTCGGCGGGCGTGCGACAGGGGGTCGCGACAGAACACCCGAAGGGCCCAGACGCGGCTGCGAAACGGGTGACGGAGAGTGAGACGCGCTGCGCGGTGACTGCGCGCGGGCCGGCCCGGCCGCGACCCGGAGGTGTGCGCTTGACCTCAAGAATGGTTGAGGTATGAGCCTGTGCGTCATGAACACCATCACAGATGTCCCCACTTCCGCGCCTGTCCGCGTCACCGTCGTGATCGGGAGCAACCGCCACGGCCGCTTCGCTCCCGTCGTCGCCGAGTGGCTGCTCGGCCGGATCCGTGAACGCGACGACCTTGTACCCGACGTCGTGGACGTGGCCGAGGCCGAGCTGCCCGCGACGCTGGCCCCGTCCCCCGGGGCGACGGCCGCGCTCGCCGAGGTCACCCCGAAGCTGGGCGGCGCCGAAGCGTTCGTCGTCCTCACCCCCGAGTACAACCACTCCTTCCCGGCGGGCCTGAAGAACCTGATCGACTGGCACTACACCGAATGGCGGGCCAAGCCGGTCGCCCTCGTCTCGTACGGCGGCGTCTCGGGCGGCCTGCGCGCGGTGGAACACCTGCGCCAGGTCTTCGCCGAACTCCACGCGGTCACCATGCGGGACACGGTGTCCTTCCACGGCGGGGGCGCCGCCTTCGACGAGGAGGGCCGGCCGCGTGACACGACGGGCCCCGATGCGGCCGCCAAGGTGATGCTGGATCAACTGGTCTGGTGGGCCGAGGCGTTGCGGGAGGCGAAGCGGACGCGGCCGTACGCGGGGTAGTCCGGCGCACCCGGGCGCGAGGCGGTTCGGTCGATGGGCAGCGCGTCGGTCAACTGGGGGGCGGTGTCTTGTCCGTGCCCTCGGCGCCGGGTCCCAGCCGTGCCGCCCGCATCTGGAGATAGCGGGTCTCTGGGATGCTGAGGGTGTGCCGCGCGGCCCGCTGGTACGCGGCCCTGGCGCCCTCCCGGTCCCCCGCCTTCTCCAGCAGGTGGGCGCGTACGGCGTCGAGCCGGTGATGGCCGGTCAGCCGGTCCTCTATCCCCGCCACTTCGGCGAGCCCGGCCTTCGGTCCCTCCACCATCGCGACCGCCACCGCCCGCCCCAGCGCCGCCATGGGCTCGAGGGTACGGGCCACGAGAAGGTCGTACAGAGCGAGGATCTGCGGCCAGTCGGTGTCCTGCGCCCGCTCCGCCTCGTCGTGCAGGGCGGCGATGGCCGCTTGCAGCTGATAGGCGCCGGCCGGGCCTTCGGAGAGCGCCTCCTCCACCAGCACCGTGCCCTCGGCGATCGCCTTGCGGTCCCAGCGTGCGCGGTCCTGCTCGTCGAGCGGGATCAGCTCGCCGTGGGGACCGCTGCGGGCCGCGCTGCGCGCCTCGGTGAGCAGCATCAGGGCCAGCAGGCCGGTGACCGTGCCCTCCCGCGGCAGCAGTCGCCGCACGGCACGGGTCAGCCGGATCGCCTCATGTGCGAGGTCCGCGCGCTGCAGAGCGGCTCCGGAGGTCGCCGTATAGCCCTCGTTGAAGATCAGATAGAGCACCTGGAGCACGGCCGCCAGCCGCTGGTCGCGGTCCTCGGGGCGCGGCTGACGGAACGGTACGTCCTTGATCTTCGCCTTCGCCCGGCTGATCCGCTGCGCGGCCGTCGCCTCGGGCAGCAGCAGCGCACGGGCGATCTCGGCCGTCGTCAGACCGCCGACGGCCCGCAGGGTGAGCGCGATCTGCGCGGCGGGCGTCAGGGCGGGATGGCAGCACAGGAAGAGCAGCGTCAGGGTGTCGTCGTCGGACGGGGCGCGGCTCTCACCGGGCGGAGGCGCCGTGAAGGCGTCCCGCGGGGTCAGCTGCGCCGCCGTCTCCTCGCGCCGACGCCGCGCCTCGTCGCTGCGCAGCTGGTCGGTGAGGCGGCGCGAGGCCACCTTGATCAGCCAGCCGCGCGGATTGTCCGGTACGCCGGTCCTGGGCCACTGCTGCGCGGCGGCGAGCAGTGCCTCCTGTACGGAGTCCTCGGCCGGGCCGAAGTGCCCGTAGCGGCGCACCAGCGCGCCGAGGACCTGCGGTGCGTGCAGCCGCAGCAGGTCCTCGACCTCGTTCGTGCCTGTCACGGGCACAGATCGCCGCCGCTCTCCTGAATGGGGCGGATGACGACCGGGTGGTCGGGCGAGCCCTCCGGGACCGGGCACCGGGCGACGCGCGCCGCGATCTCCGTGACCCGCTCCAGGCTCTCGCAGTCCAGCACCCAGTACCCGGCGAGCACTTCCTTCGTCTCGCCGTAGGGGCCGTCCGAGATCACCGGGCGGCCGTCCTTGTCCGCCCGCACGAAGCGGGTCTGCGCGGGTTCGACCAGCCCCTGGGCGTCGACCAGTTCACCGGACTCGGCGAGGTCGTCGTTGACGGCCTGCATGAAGGAGAACATCGTCTGCAGGTCCTTCTCGCTCCAGACCGGGCTGTGCTCGGAGCCCTTTCCCTGCATCGCGTAGTAGTCGGCTTGTGAGCCCTGGACCATCACCAGATACTTCATGATTCCGCTCCCTGGGTGCGTGCCGCCCCTTGTGGGCAACTTTCACAGGGGACGTCGGAGCCGTCGACGCTTTCTCGACACCGCGCCGGAAGTTTTTTCCCGGCATCTTCGAATCCGCCGCGGACCTGCGCGGATGCGTGCGAAGGAGCAGCCGGCCGTTCCGGTCGGGCAGGGCGGGTGGCGGTGCGCGGGTCCTGGAGGACCGCTGTGTCCGAAGCGCCCGTTGCTCCGCCGCGCCCCCTCAGCCCGCGAGCGCCTCCGCCACTGTCCGGTGGCCCACCGCCGCCAGGACCGGGTTCGTCTGCCGGTAGTAGTGCTCCGCCATCAGCCCGAAGCACAGGGCCCATCCCCGTCCCCGCGCCCACGTCGCGTCCTCGCACTCGGCCGCCTCGCGGAACGCCTCGCGGGTGCCGGTCGTGAAGACAGCCCATGCGGCCAGGGTGTCGGCCGCCGGATCGCCCACGCCCAGGCCGCCGAAGTCGATCACCGCGGTGAGCCGGCCGGCCCCGGTCAGCAGATTCCCGGGCAGGAGGTCGCCGTGCAGCCACACGGGATCGCCGTCCCACTGGGGGAGCCGGAGGACCTCTTCCCACAGCGCGGTCGCCGCGGCCGCGTCCACCCGGCCTTCGGCGCCCAGATCGCGGATCGCTGAGCGGACGTGTGCGTCGTTCGCCCCGACCGGGCCGCCGCGCCAGGAGGCCGGGCCGCCGGTCGCGTCGGCCTTGCGCAGCGCCGCCACGAAGCGGCCCAACTCCTCGGCTGCCGAGGTGAGATCGGCGAGGGGCGCGTCGTAGGCGTTCTCGCCGTCCAGCCAGCGCAGCACCGACCAGGGCTGCTCGTACCCCGGCCCCGGCTCGCCCCGGCCGAGCGGCACCGGGACCGGCAGCGGGAGGTGCGGGGCGAGCAGCGGGAGCCAGCGTTGCTCCTTGGCCACCTGCCCGGCGGCGCCAGGGCGGCGCGGCAGCCGTACGACCATGTCGTCGCCCAGCCGGAACATGGCGTTGTCGGTCCCGGCGGACGGGACGTCGGCGAGGGGCAGCCCCGCCCACCGCGGGAACTGCTCCGTGATCAACCGGCGCACCAGGGCGCTGTCGACGTCGAGTTCGTCGGCGTGCATCTTCGCGGCGGACATGGGTCTCCGTGCGGCCGTCGGCGGGTCGGGTGCCGGAGCGTAGGCGCACCGGGACCCGGCCCGCCACGGATTTACGCCCGCCGCGGCACGGCGGTGATCAACTCACGTTGACCGCGCTCCACGCCGCCGCCACCGCGTTGTACTCGGTGCTGCCCGCGCCGTAGAGGTCCTTGGCCGCGTTCAGCGTGGCCGTGCGCGCCCCCGCGTAGTTCGTCGAGGACGTCATGTAGACCGTCAGGGCCCGGTACCAGATCTTGCCGAGCTTGTCCCGGCCGATGCCCGTCACCGTGGAGCCGTTGCAGGTGGGGGAGTCGTAGGAGACACCGTTGAGGGTCTTCGCGCCGCTGCCTTCCGCCAGCAGGTACGCGAAGTGGTTGGCCACGCCCGAGGAGTAGTGGACGTCGAGGTTCCCGACCGACGAGCTCCAGCAGTCCGCCGAGTTCCCGTCCTTCGACGGCTTGTCCATGTACCTGAGCGCCGACTTGCCGAAGCCCGAGCGGACGATCTTCTCGCCGATGAGATAGTCACCGGGGTCGGAGGAGTTGTTGGCGTACCACTCCACCAGGGTTCCGAAGATGTCCGAGGTCGCCTCGTTCAGGCCGCCCGACTCGCCCGAGTACGTCAGCGCCGCCGTCTTCGACGTCACGCCGTGCGACATCTCGTGGCCCGCCACGTCCAGCGCCACCAGCGGGCCGAAGGTCGTCCCGTCGCCGTCGCCGTACGTCATGCAGAAGCAGCTGTCGTCCCAGAAGGCGTTGTTGTAGTTGGTGCCGTAGTGTACACGGTTGTACGAGCCCTTGCCGTCGCCCGCGATGCCGTTGCGGCCGTGGACGTTCTTGTAGTAGTCCCAGGTCTCGTCGGTGCCGTACTGCGCGTCCACCGCCGCCGAGGAGCGGTCCGAGGCCGTGCCCGTGCCCCAGTGGTTGTCGGAGTCGGTGAACAGGGTGGCGGGCGCACGGCTGAAGCAGATCCCGAGGAAGCACAGGTCCGTCTTGTTCGCGGCGTCGCCGGTGTAGGTGTTGCCCCGGGTCGGGTCCTTGAGCTGGTACGTCGATCCGGACTGCGTCGTCTCAAGACCGACCGTGCCGCTGTAGAGGGACTGCCCGTCGCCGCTCGCCGTCTCGATGCTGTCCCACGCGTCGATCTGCTTCCCGGTGCGGGCGTCCGTGAGGACCGTGCGGGCGACCGGGTTGCCGAGCGAGTCCTGGCCCACGACATCGGTACGCCAGGCGAGCCGCGGCGCCCCGTGCAGCGCGTCGACGACGAGCTGCGGCTTGGCGGTCACCTTCTTCAGCAGCTCGCCGGCGTTCGCAGCGCGCAGCGCGGCGGTGGCCAGGTCGGCCGCCTCGGGAGCCTTGACGGAGGGAGTGGTCGTCGGCACGGTGATGGCACGCTTCGTGGCCCGGTCCGAGCTGCGGTAGGAGCCGTTCGGGCTCATGTGGACGACGAAGTCGCCGCCGAGGACGGGGAGCTGACGGTACGTACGGTCGTAGCGCACATGCTGGCTGCCGTCGGCGTCCACGACGACGTCGCGTACGCTCGTGCCCTGTGCCGGGGTCAGGCCCAGACGCGTGGCCTGGTGCACCAGTGCCGCGGCGGCGTTGTCGATCGCGGTGACCCGGCTGGGTCTGTCGGTGGCGCCGGCGGTGGGGGCGGGGGCGAGAGCGGCGGCCAGCAGGGCGGCGGTGGTCGCGGCGGTACCGGCCGCGGTGAGACGGGAACCTCGGATGTGCCGTATCCGACTCATCGGTCTCCTCGGGAAGGCGCGTGGGGGCGCATAGGGGGGCCGGAGGCGGGGACCTCAGGCGTTCCCCTGATTTAAGGGTTCATGACATGTCATGTCCATAGCGCGGTCGGGGAGATGTGTGTGGGGGGTGAGGATCGTTTCGGCAGGCGCGGTCAAAGGTGCGAAGGTAAGACGACGCATGGTTGCGGCCGACAGGACGGGCGAGGGAGCGGACGCGTGAGACTGCCGTTCTTCGTGTACGGGACGCTGCGCCCCGGCGAGTACAACCACGACCTCTTCCTGCGCGGCCGCACCCGCCGCGAGGAGCCCGGCCTGCTGCCCGGCGCCGTGCTGTACGACGGCCCCGGATACCCGTACGCGGTGGAGCAGGACGGGGGCACGGTCACCGGTGAGATCGTCACCGCGCTGCCCGAGGCGTACGGCGAACTGCTCGCCACCCTCGACCGGCTGGAGGAGTACGTGCCGGGTGATCCCCACACCTTGTACGAGCGGGTGCGCCGGGACGTCACGGCCGCCGACGGCAGGACCGTGCACGCCTGGGTCTATGTCGCGGGGCCCGCGGTCGCCGCACGGCTGCGCGCGCACGGCAGACCCATCGAGGGCGGGGACTGGTCGGCGCGCCGCTGAGACCCGGGATGTCCGGCTTTCGAGTGAGCCGGAGAAGGGGCGTGGCCGCATCGCTCGTGCGGGCGACCGCCCTGTGTGCCCTCTCCCGCAGCCACGATGCTGCGCCTAGGGTCCGGGCCATGAGCGAAAGCGACTTCACCCGGCGGCGGGCGCTCGCGCTGGGCGGCGCCGCCGCGGGTGCCGTCCTGGGGCCCGTGCTCAGTTCCTGCTCCCCCGTCCCGGGTCTCCCGGGGCCCCGGTCCCGGCAAGGTGCCGAGCCCCGCTCCCGGCGACGGACTGTGCGTCCTCAACCCGAGCGTCACCGTGGGGCCCTACCACCTCGCCGGCGCCCCGTTCCGCAGACATCACCGGGGGCAAGAAGGGCGTCCCGCTCACGCTGCGGCTGACCGTGCGCGACGAGCCACACGCGTGCGCGCTCCTCAAGGACGCCGCGGTGGAGGTCTGGCACTGCGACGCCTGGGGCTACTACTCCGGCTACCCGACCGCGCGGCCGGGCGGCACCGTGCCCGCCGCGGGCAGCGACAACAGCGGCGCGAACCCACGGACGTATCTGCGGGGCTTCCAGACGACCGACGCCGGCGGGACCGCCGAGTTCGCGACCGTCTTCCCCGGCTGGTATGGGCGGCGGGCCCCGCACATCCACGTCAGGGTGCACACCGGAGGCAGAGCGACCGGCGGCACCTACGCGGACGGCAGGGTCAACTGGACCGGCCAGCTCTTCTTCGCGGACCGGTACTCCGACGAGGTCGGCGCGAGGGACCCCTACACCCGGCACACCGGCACGCGCACCCGTCTCGCTCAGGACCTGGTGTACCGCGGAGGCGGCACGAGGGACGGGCTGATGCACGTCACCAGGGACGCGGACAAGGGGCTGCTGGCGACGCTGACCATCGGGATCGATCCCACGCGGGAGAACACAGGGGAAAGCACGCGCGGCGACGGCTCCCCGCTCCCGGAGTCCCGATCGTCCGGCGGGACGTCCGGGGCACCGCAGCCGGGCGTGCCGTCCGGCGGAGCGACAGCGAGCACCCCGCCACCGGACAGCGCGGCGAGCGCCTCACGGACGCCCACCCCCTGAGTCACTCTCCCGCGGCGCCCCTCACCCGCTCCAGCCGTACCGCGCACACCTTGAACTCCGGCATCCGGGAAGTGGGGTCGAGCGCCGGATTGGTCAGCGTGTTGGCGCGGCCCTCGCCCGGCCAGTGGAAGGGCATGAAGACGGTGTCGGGCCGAATGGCACGGCTGATCCGCGCGGGTGCGACGGCCCGGCCCCGTCGTGACACCACGGCCACCGCCTCCCCGTCCACCGCGCCGAGCCGCTCGGCCAGCCGGGGATGCATCTCCACATACGGGCCCGGCGCGGCGGCGTTCAGCTCCTCCACGCGCCGCGTCTGCGCCCCCGACTGGTACTGGGCGACGACCCGGCCGGTGGTCAGCAGTACCGGATAGTCGTCGTCGGGCTCCTCGGCGGCGGGACGGTACGACACAGCGGCGAACCGCGCCCGCCCGTCACCGGTGGCGAAACGGTCGAGGAAGAGGCGGGGGGTACCAGGGTGAACGGCGGTCGGTGGCCCGTGGAGCCCGGAATCATCCGGGAGTACGTCCTCCCCGGCGGCCGGCGCCGGGCACGGCCAGAACACCCCGTTCTCCTCCGCCAGCCTCCGGTAGGTGATCCCGGAGTAGTCCGCCGGGCCGCCCGCAGTCGCGCGGCGCAGTTCGCCGAAGACCTCCTCCGGGTCCGTGGGGAAGCCCTTCTCCATGCCCAGCCGGGCGGCCAGTTCGTGCAGGACCTCCAGATCGCTGCGGACCCCGGGCGGCGGGGCGAGCGCCCGGCGGCGCAGCAGGACCCTGCCCTCCAGGCTGGTCGTGGTGCCCGTCTCCTCCGCCCACTGCGTGACCGGCAGGACCACGTCGGCCAGTTCCGCCGTCTCGGAGCGGACCACGTCGCACACGGCGAGGAAGTCCAGTGAGCGTAGCCGGTCCTCGATGTGCGCCGCGCGCGGTGCCGACACCACCGGGTTGGACCCCATCAGCAGCAGCGTGCGGACGTCCGTGCCCAGCGCGTCGAGGAGTTCGTAGGCGCTGCGGCCCGGGCCCGGCAGTGCGTCCGGGTCCACCCCCCACACCCGGGCGACATGGCGCCGCGCCGCGGGGTCCGTCAGGCTGCGGTAGCCGGGCAACTGGTCCGCCTTCTGGCCGTGTTCGCGGCCGCCCTGCCCGTTGCCCTGGCCCGTCAGGCAGCCGAAGCCGGACAGCGGCCGGCCCGCGCGGCCGGTCGCCAGGCACAGGTCGATCCACGCACCCACCGTGTCCGTGCCCTTGGACTGCTGCTCGGGTCCGCGGGCGGTGAGCACCATCGCGGCCTTCGGCTCGCAGAACAGCCGTACCACCGCCCGGAGTTCGGGCACGGACACCCCGGTGATCCGCTCGACGTACTCCGGCCAGTGCGCCATCGCCGCGGCCCGCGCCTCCTCCCAGCCGCGGGTGCGCTCCCTTATGTACGCCTCGTCCGTGCGGCCCTCGGCCACGATCAGGTGCAGCAGACCGAGCGCCAGCGCCAGATCCGTGCCCGGCCGGGGCGCCAGATGCAGGTCCGCCTGCTCGGCCGTCCGGGTACGCCGCGGGTCGACGACGATCAACGTGCCGCCGTTCTCCTTCAGTTCCGTCAGATACCGCAGCGCGGGCGGCATCGTCTCCGCCAGGTTGGAGCCGACGAGGATCACGCATCCGGTGCGCGGCACGTCCTCCAGCGGGAACGGCAGCCCCCGGTCCAGGCCGAACGCCCGTACGCCCGCGGCCGCCGCCGACGACATGCAGAACCGCCCGTTGTAGTCGATCTGCGAGGTGCCGAGGACCACCCGGGCGAACTTCCCGAGCGCGTACGCCTTCTCGTTGGTCAGGCCGCCCCCGCCGAACACCCCGAGCGCGTCCGGGCCGTGCTCCGCCCGCGCCCGGGCGAGCTCCCCGGCTACGCGGTCCAGGGCCTCCTCCCACCCGGCGGGCCTGAGAACCCCTGCGCGGCGCACCAACGGCGAGGTCAGCCGGACCCCCGACGACAGCAGCGCGGGTGCCGTCCGGCCCTTGCCGCACAGCGCGCCCCGGTTCACCGGGAAGTCCGCGCGCTCGCTCACCTCGACGCCTCCCGTCGGGGCGGGCGAGAGATTCATCCCGCACTGGAGTGCGCAGTACGGGCAATGGGTGGGCGTCGAGGTGTTCCGCATACCGCCCAGCCTGCGTCGGCGGTGTTACGTGCCGTGGCGGCCGCCGGTTACACGGCCGGGACGGCGGCCTCCCCGCGGGCCGCCCGGCGCGGTGAGGTCCCGTCCGCCCGTGCTCCGCGCCCTCAGCCCCGCGCCGCCGCGAGTGCCTTCACGACCCCCTGCTCCTTGGGGCCGAGGAAGGTCGGGTCCGGCTGGAACAGCGCGTCCACGGCCGCCTTGCCCGCCGCGAGGACCTCTCGCGTGCCGCCGTAGTACCAGGTCGCGTCGTGCTTGTCGTCGACGCCGACGCCGTACGACGTCACGCCCGCCGCCCGGCACAGGGCGACGGCGCGCCGGATGTGGAAGCCCTGGCTGATCAGGACCGCCCGGTCCACACCGAAGATCTTCTTCGCCCGGACGCAGGAGTCCCAGGTGTCGAACCCGGCGTAGTCGCGCACGACCCGGCCGCCCGGTACACCGTGCTTCGTCAGATAGACGCGCATGGCGTCCGGCTCGTCGTAGTCGTCGCGGCTGTTGTCGCCGGTGACCAGGACTACCTTGATCCGGCCCGCCCGGTACAGCTGCGCGGCCGCGTCGAGCCGGTGGGCGAGGTACGGCGACGGCTCGCCGTCCCACAGGCCGGCGCCGAAGACGACGGCCACATCGGTGCGGGGCACATCCGCGGTCGTGCGCAGCCGGCTGCCCGTGGTCAGGAACATCCAGGTCGCCGGCAGTAGCGCCAGCACACACAGCAGTACAAGACCCTGTACGGCCCGCCGCTGTCCCGCACGCGTACGCGGCAGCTTCGGTCTGCGGATCCTCAGGCGCGGCAGGCCCATCGAAACGCGTCCCCCCGGGTCGCTCGCTCTCACCAGTGTCACCAGTGAGGACGTAGCGTACGGTGATCCGGTTCGCGCCGGACTCGGACGGACCCGCGGTCGACGGCCCCGCTCCCCGCGAGGGGCTGCGGACGGCACCGCGCTTCTCACCCCTTGCGCCCCGATGAGGTGAAGTCCCGGAAAACAGCGCGGTCACGGTGGTGCAACAGCCCGGCAATCTGCTGCCGCCAGGATCGGTCCATGACGGCGTCGAACCCTCCTCGAGACGAGTCCCAGCCCAGCCCCGGCGGCCGGCCGCTCCAGGGCGCCCACCTCGACAGCACGGCGCAACTGATGGACCGGATCACCAGTCAGCTCGGCAGCCGGCTCGGCCTGGTCAGCATGAACGGCTCCCGGCGCCCGGCCCCGCCCGCGCTGGTCCTCGTGGCACACGGCAGCCGCGACCCGCGCGCCCTGTCCACCGTGCGCACCCTCGCCGAACGGGTCCGCGAACTGCGCCCCCACCTGCCCGTGCACCTCGGGCACATCGAGCTGAACGAGCCCCTGCTGCCCGACACGCTCGCCGCGCTCGGCGACCCCGGCGCCGTCCTCGTACCGCTGCTCATCAGCCGCGGCCACCACGTCAAACGGGACATCCCCGAAGCCGTCGCGGCGGCGCGGACGGACATCCGTATCGCCGCACCGCTCGGATCACACCCCCTCCTTGTGGAGACCCTCTACGCCCGGCTCGTCGAGGCGGGCTGGCGCACCACGCTCAGCGACGGCCGGCGCCGGGCGAGCGCCGTCGTGCTCGCCGCCGCCGGTTCCCGCGACCGGGACTCCGCCGTCGATACCCGTCGCATCGCGGAGCTCCTCGCCGAACGCCTGGACGTCCCCGTCGTCCCCGCCTATGCCTCCGCCGCCACGCCCACCGTGTCCGAGGCGGTGCGCGCGCTTGCCGCCCGCGGCCGTCACCGGATCGCCGTCGCCTCCTGCTTCGCCGCGCCCGGCCGCTTCGCCACGGAGTGCGCCGAGGCCGCCCCCGGGATCGCCGCGGCCCCGCTCGGCGCCCACCCGGCGATGGCCCGGCTCGTCCTGCACCGCTACGACCAGGCACTCGCGCCTGCCGAGCCGACCGCCGAGCCCGCGCTGGCCACGGCCTGAACCCACCGGCTCCGCTCCGGCCGGCCGGTTCCGGGACCCCCGTCCGCGCCTACACCCCTCGGCGCTCCCGCCCCGAATCCGGCCGCGTTCGCCCGGGAGAACCCGAGGCCGCCCTTCACCCGTGCGCCCGCGAAACGGCCCGCCGGTAGACGGACGCCCGAATCCCGATTGTCATTCGCTGCGATTACTGTCGGGTCATGGACGGGACTGCACCGAAGGCCTACGACACTTGCGCGCGGTACGAGAACGGCGCGGCCGGCTCGGCGTACGACGCGGCGGCCGTCGAGCGCTGGGCACCCGAACCCGACAAACGCCCGGGACGCACGGCCTTCCAGCGCGACCGCGCGCGGGTGCTGCACTCGGCGGCGCTGCGTCGGCTCGCTGGCAAGACACAGGTCGTCGCCCCGGGCATCTCCCAGGCCCTCGGCTCCGCGGCCGCGGGCGAGACCAGTACCGACGCCTGGGACGCCAGCCCCCGCACCCGGCTCACCCACTCGCTGGAATGCGCCCAGGTCGGCCGTGAGCTCGGCGCCGCCCTCGGTTGCGACCCCGACCTCGTCGAGGCGGCCTGTCTCTCCCACGACCTCGGCCACCCGCCGTTCGGGCACAACGGCGAGCAGGCGCTGAACGAGTTCGCGGAGGACTGCGGCGGCTTCGAGGGCAACGCCCAGTCCCTGCGGCTGCTCGCCCGCATCGAGCCCAAGCGTTTCGTGGGGGCCGACACCGGTGAACTCGTCAGTGTGGGCCTCAACCTGACGCGGGCCGTCCTCGACGCCGCCACCAAGTACCCCTGGCCGCGCGGCGCCCACCCCACCGATCCCACGTCCCGGAAGTTCGGTGTCTACGAGGACGACCGCCCCGTCTTCGACTGGGTCCGCAAGGACGCCCCCGGCCACCGCACCTGCTTCGAGGCCCAGGTCATGGACTGGTCCGACGACGTGGCCTACTCGGTGCACGACTTCGAGGACGGCCTGCACGCCGGCCATATCGACCCCGGTTGCCTGCACGCCGAGCCGGAGCGGCAGGCGGTGTTCGCCGTCGCCCTCGGGCGGTACGTGCCGGCGGACACCGACCCCGAGGAACTGGCCGAGGCCCTCGACCGGCTTCTCACCCAGGAGTGGTGGCCGCGCGGCTACGACGGCTCCGCGGTCGCCCAGGCCCGGCTGAAGGACGCCACCAGCCAGCTCATCGGCCGCTTCTGCCTGGCCGCGGAGGGCGCCACCCGGGCGGCCTACGGCAGCGGGCGCCTCACGCGGTACGCCGCCGAACTCGTCGTACCGGCCGGCGCCCGCATGGAGTGCGCGGTCCTCAAGGCGGTCGCCGACCGGTACGTGATGCAGCGCGCCGAGCAGGAGCGGCTCCGCGCCGACCAGCGTGTCGTGGTCGCCGAGCTGGCCGAGGCGCTCACCGCCCGGGCCCCCGAAGGACTCGACCCGCAGTTCCGGGCCCTGTTCGCCGAGGCGGCCGACGACCGCGCCCGCAAACGGGTGATCGTCGACCAGATCGCCTCGCTCACGGACGCCTCGGCGCGCTCCCTGCACGCACGGCTGACCCGGCGGACATGAGCCGAAGGTGACGGGACCCGGCCTGATCGGGGCACTCCCTCTTCCCGCACCACGCTCCATGCGAGAGGCTCGCATATGGCGACATCCTTAAGAGGAGGCATCAAGTGGTCGACGCGGATCAGACGTTCGTCATCGTCGGGGGAGGTCTCGCCGGTGCGAAAGCGGCCGAGACACTCCGCGCGGAGGGTTTCACCGGCCGGGTGATACTGATCTGCGACGAACGTGACCACCCCTACGAGCGGCCCCCGCTCTCCAAGGGGTACCTCCTCGGCAAGGAGGAGCGAGACAGCGTCTTCGTCCACAAGCCCGCCTGGTACGCGCAGAACGACATCGAGCTGCACCTCGGCCAGACCGTCGTCGCCCTCGACCGCGAGGCCAGGACGGTCCGGTTCGGTGACGACGGCACCCTCGTCCGCTACGACAAGCTGCTGCTCGCGACCGGAGCCGAGCCCCGGCGCCTCGACATCCCGGGCACCGATCTCGCCGGTGTCCACCATCTGCGCCGGCTCGCCCACGCCGAGCGGCTCAAGGGCGTCCTCGCCTCGCTCGGCCGGGACAACGGCCACCTCGTGATCGCGGGCGCCGGCTGGATCGGCCTGGAGGTCGCGGCGGCGGCCCGCGAGTACGGCGCCGAGGTGACCGTCGTGGAAGCCGAGCCGACCCCGCTGCACGCGGTCCTCGGCCCCGAGCTGGGCAACCTCTTCGCCGAAGTGCACCGCGAGCACGGCGTCCGCTTCCGCTTCGGCGTACGGCTCACCGAGATCGTCGGCCAGGACGGCATGGTGCTGGCCGCCCGCACCGACGATGGCGACGAGCACCCCGCGCACGACGTGCTCGCCGCCATCGGCGCGGCGCCGCGGGTCGCCCTGGCGGAGTCGGCGGGGCTGGAGCTGGCCGACCGCGCGCAAGGGGGCGGCGTCGCGGTGGACGCGGGGTTGCGCACCTCCGACCCGCACATCTACGCGGCGGGGGACGTGGCGTCCTTCCGGCACGAGCTGTTCGGCACCCGGCTGCGGGTCGAGCACTGGGCCAACGCCCTCAACGGCGGCCCTGCGGCCGCCCGGTCGATGCTGGGCAAGGACATCACCTACGACCGCGTGCCCTACTTCTTCTCCGACCAGTACGACCTCGGGATGGAGTACTCGGGGTGGGCGCCGCCGGGGTCGTACGACGAGGTGGTGATCCGGGGCGACGCCGGAAAGCGGCACTTCATCGCCTTCTGGCTGAAGGAGGGGAGGGTGCTGGCCGGTATGAACGTGAATGTGTGGGACGTCACAGACCGCATCCAGGACCTGATCCGGGCCAGGACCGTGGTGAACCCGGAGGCGCTGGCGGACCCCGGAGTGCCGCTGGAGAGCCTGTCCGCCTAGGTGCCCGCGCGTGCGCCCCGCGTCTTCGCCGGGGCGCCGCACGAGCCCCGTGGCTGTCGGTGCGCCACCGTAGAATCTCCTCGTGGCAGGACGGATCAACGACGAGGACGTGAAGGCGGTACGGGACGCGGTCCCGATCGACTCCGTCGTGTCCGAATACCTCCAGCTGCGCAACGCGGGCGGCGGCAACCTCAAGGGCCTGTGCCCGTTCCACGACGAGAAGTCCCCGTCCTTCCAGGTCAGCCCGAGCAAGGGCCTGTTCCACTGCTTCGGCTGCCAGGAGGGCGGCGACACCATCACGTTCGTGATGAAGGTCGACCACCTTTCCTTCTCCGAGGCGGTCGAGCGCCTCGCCGCCCGGACAGGCATCACGCTGCGGTACGAGGAGGGCGGGTACAACCCGACCCACCAGCGCGGTGAGCGCATCCGCCTGGTCGAGGCCCACAAGCTGGCCGCCGAATGGTACGCGGAGCAGCTCGGCTCCGGCCCCGAGGCGGAGACGGGACGGAAGTTCCTGGCCGAGCGCGGCTTCGACCAGGCCGCCGCGCTCCACTTCGGCGTCGGCTACAGCCCCCAGGGCTGGGACCACCTCACCCGCTTTCTGCGCGGCAAGGGCTTCAGCGACAAGGAACTGCTGCTGTCAGGTCTCTCCCAGGAGGGCCGCCGCGGCCCCATCGACCGCTTCCGGGGCCGGCTGATGTGGCCGATCCGCGACATCGGCGGCGACGTGGTGGGCTTCGGCGCACGAAAGCTGTACGAGGCGGACAACGGGCCGAAGTACCTCAACACGCCCGATACGGCGATCTACCGGAAATCGCAGGTCCTGTACGGCATCGACCTGGCGAAGAAGGACATCGCGAAGTCGAGCCGGGCGGTGGTCGTCGAGGGGTACACGGACGTCATGGCCTGCCATCTCGCGGGGGTCACCACGGCCATCGCGACCTGCGGCACGGCCTTCGGCGGTGAGCACATCAAGATCCTGCGACGGCTGCTGATGGACAACGGCTCGGCCCGGGTGATCTTCACCTTCGACGGTGACGCGGCCGGACAGAAGGCGGCACTGCGCGCCTTCGAGGACGACCAGAAGTTCGCCGCCGAGACGTACATCGCGATCGCGCCGGACGGCATGGACCCCTGCGAGCTGCGCCTGGCGAAGGGTGACGAGGCCGTATCCGACCTGGTCGAACCCCGCACCCCGCTCTTCGAGTTCGCGCTCCGCCAGATCGTCGTACGGTACGACCTCGACACCCCCGCCGGCCGCGCCGCAGCCCTTGACGAGGCGGCCCCCATCGTCGCCCGCATCAAGAACAGCGGCGCCCAGCACGAGGTCGCGGTCCAGCTCGCCGGCATGCTCGGCATCCTCGACACCCAGTTCGTGGTCAAGCGGGTGGCGCAACTGGCCCGTTGGGCACGCGACCGGGGCGGCAGGGGACCCGCGCCCGCCGGCCGCCACCCCCAGCAGCCCTACCAGGCAGCTCCCCGCCCGGCGGTCTCCGGCCCGGCGCTGAACCTTCGCAACCCGGTCTTCGCGACCGAGCGCGAGCTGCTCAAACTCGCCCTCCAGCGACCGGAGTTGGTCTCCCCGGCGTTCGACGCGTACGGGATGGACGAGTTCACCGCGCCGCCGTACGCGGCGGTGCGCCAGACGATCATGGAGGCGGGGGGTGCGGAGTACGGTGCGCAGGACCCGCAGGAGTACCTGGTCCGGGTCCGCGAGGCGGCCCCCGACGACACGGTCCGCGCCATGGTGACGGAGCTGGCGGTCGAGGCCATCATGCTGCGCAAAGAGGTGGACGACACCTACGCGGGAGCCCAGCTGGTCACGGTCCGCCGCCGCGCGGTCGAACGCCGTGTCCGCGACATCCAGAGCACCCTGACCCGCCTCGGCTCCCACGCGGACCCGGCCCACCTCTCCGCCGTACAGAACGAGCTGTGGGTCCTGCAGCAGTACGACCAGGCGCTGCGCGAACGGGGGGCGGCCGCGCTGTGAGCGCCGCCGCACAGGGTTCCTAGTCGTCCCGGCCCGACTCGGGCGGGGCGATCCCGAGGTGGTCCAGGACCGCGGCCTGTCCTGCGGCCAGGGACCGCAACATCCCGCTGTGCTCGGCCAGGATCCTGCCGTGCTCGACCTGCCCGGCCACGAGGGCTCCCATCAGCTCCCCGTGTTGGTGCAGCGTCCTGCCATGCTCGAGCTGGGTGTCCCGCAAGGCCCGGATCAACTGCATGTCCGCTCGCCGCTGTTCCTGCAGCGCGGCGACGTCCCGGTCGGACCCGACGGCGAGGTTACGCGTCGTGGCCTGCTGCTCCACGACCTCGTCCACGCGCGCCTCGCCCGCCTCGAGGCGACGTCGCAGCTCCTCGTTCTCGCCCATGTTCCCCATCTTGCCCGATCGGTCCTTCCCCTATGTTCCCAGTTCCCCGGTCAGATGGTCGAACGAACTGAGTAACCACCCGGTCACGCACCGGACTCAAAAAGTGGACGCACGCCCCTCGTGGGAGCGATGTGTCGTACTCCACACTGGGTTCCGGTGCCTGAGTCCTCGGAGCGCGGCCGACCCGCCCACAGCGGGTCCGGCATCCCCGCGGTTCCGCTCATCGACTACGGGATGGCCGGCGGGCGGACCACCGGACCCATCCCCGACATACCGCTGCCGCATGTCTCAGCAGCGACATTCCTGGAGGTCGCCCCCGTGCAGACCCAGACCCTCACACAGACCGACGTCGTCAGCGACGAGCCGGGCATGGATACCGGCGTCCTCACGGCGGTGTCCACGCACAACGGGCTCGCGCAGGACCCCGGGACGGAGGCCGAGCCTCAGGAGCCGCCCGAACTCGACGAGCCACCCGCGGGCGAGGCCACCGAGGAGCCCGAGCCCGTCGAACCGCTGCGCGCCCCCGCGGAGACAAGCGGCAGCCCCTCCTCGGACCTGTTCCGTCAGTATCTGCGCGAGATCGGCCGCATCCCCCTGCTCACGGCAGCCGAGGAGGTGGAGCTCGCCCGCCGTGTCGAAGCCGGCCTGTTCGCCGAGGAGAAGCTGGTCAGCTCTCCGGACCTGGACACCCGGCTCGCCCTGGACCTGGACCGGCTGGTGGTCATGGGCCGGATGGCCAAGCGCCGGCTCATCGAGGCCAACCTGCGGCTCGTCGTCTCCGTCGCCAAGCGGTACGTCGGCCGCGGACTGACCATGCTGGACCTCGTGCAGGAGGGGAACCTCGGCCTGATCAGGGCCGTCGAGAAGTTCGACTACGCCCGCGGCTACAAGTTCTCGACGTACGCGACCTGGTGGATCCGTCAGGCCATGTCCCGAGCCCTGGCCGACCAGGCCCGCACCATCCGCGTCCCGGTCCACGTGGTCGAACTCATCAACCGCGTCGTCCGCGTCCAGCGCCGTATGCTCCAGGAGCGCGGCTACGAGCCGACGCCGGAAGAGGTCGCCGCCCATCTGGAGCTGCCCAGCGAGCGCGTCAGTGAGGTGCTGCGGCTCGCCCAGGAACCCGTCTCCCTGCACGCCCCCGTGGGCGAGGAGGACGACGTGGCCCTCGGCGACCTCATCGAGGACGGCGACGCCGCGAGCCCGGTCGAGTCCGCGGCGTTCCTGCTGCTCAGGGAGCACCTGGAGGCGGTTCTCTCCACCCTTGGCGAACGGGAGAGGAAGGTCGTACAGCTCCGGTACGGCCTCGCAGACGGCCGTCCCCGCACCCTCGAGGAGATAGGCCGCATCTTCGGCGTGACGCGTGAACGCATCCGCCAGATCGAGTCCAAGACCCTGAACAAGCTCCGGGACCACGCGTTCGCGGACCAGTTGAGGGGCTACCTGGACTGAAAAAGGGGGCCGCTCGCAGGGAGCGGCCCCCAGGGACTCAGTCGACCTCGGCCACCGCTTGGGCGAACTGCGCCTTGTACAGCCGTGCGTAGGCACCGTCGGCGTCCACCAGATCGCTGTGTGTGCCCTGTTCGACGATGGACCCGTTCTCCATCACCAGGATCGTGTCCGCGTCCCGGATCGTCGACAGCCGGTGTGCGATCACGAAGGACGTCCGTCCGTGCGCCAGTTTCGCCATCGCCTTCTGGATCAGGACCTCCGTGCGGGTGTCCACCGAACTGGTCGCCTCGTCCAGCACCAGGATCACCGGGTCGGACAGGAACGCCCGCGCGATGGTGATGAGCTGCTTCTCACCCGCGCTCACCCCCGTGCCCTCGTCGTCGATCACGGTGTCGTAGCCGTCCGGCAGCGTACGGACGAACCGGTCGGCGTGCGCCGCCCGCGCCGCCTCCTCGATCTCCCCCCGCGTGACCTCGCGCGCGGCGCCGTACGCGATGTTCTCCGCGATCGTGCCCCCGAACAGCCAGGTGTCCTGGAGCACCATCCCGATCGAGGCCCGCAGTTCGTCCCGGGACATCTTGGCGACGTCGACCCCGTCGAGCGTGATCCGCCCGCCGGTGACCTCGTAGAACCGCATCAGCAGGTTCACGAGCGTGGTCTTCCCGGCACCCGTCGGGCCGACGATCGCGACCGTGTGGCCTGGTTCGACCTTCAGCGACAGATCCTCGATCAGCGGCTTGTCGGGGTCGTAGCGGAACGACACGTGCTCCAGCGCGACCCGGCCCCGCAGTTCCTCCGGACGCTGTCCCTGCTCGGGGTCGGCGGCCTGCTCCTCCGCGTCCAGCAGGTCGAAGATCCGCTCCGCCGAGGCGACCCCGGACTGCACCAGGTTCGCCATCGACGCCACCTGCGTCAGAGGCATCGAGAACTGCCGCGAGTACTGGATGAAGGCCTGGACGTCACCGATGGACAGGGAGCCCGACGCGACCCGGAGTCCACCGACGACGGCCACCAGCACATAGTTCAGGTTCGACACGAACATCATCAGCGGCTGCATCACACCGCTGTTGAACTGCGCCTTGAAACCGGCCTCGTACAACTGCTCGTTCTGCTCGGCGAACTGCTGCGCCGACTCGTCCTGGCGCCCGAACACCTTGACCACGGTGTGCCCGGTGTACATCTCCTCGATGTGCGCGTTCAGCTTGCCGGTGGTGCGCCACTGCTGCACGAAGTGCGGCTGGGAGCGCTTGCCGATCCGCGTGGCCACGACGAAGGAGAGCGGCACGGTCACCAGTGCGACCAGCGCCAGCACCCAGGACACCCAGAACATCACCACGAGCACACCGACGATGGTGAGCAGGGAGTTGACGAGCTGACCCATCGACTGCTGGAGCGTCTGCCCGATGTTGTCGATGTCGTTGGTCGCGCGGCTGAGCACCTCACCGCGCTGCCGCTGGTCGAAGTACGACAGCGGGAGCCGCGACAGCTTCGCCTGCACGTCCTCGCGCATGCGGTAGACGGTCTTGTTGATGGCCCGGTTGGACAGCCGGGTGGACACCGCCATCAGCAGGCCGGCCACCAGGAACGTGCCGAGCGCGAGCAGCAGGACGTTCCCCACGGCATCGAAGTCGATGCCCTTGCCCGGGGTGAAGTCCGTGCCGGAGAGCATGTCGGCGATGCCGCCCTCGCCCCGCTTCCGCATGGACTCGAGCACCTGCTCCTTGGTGAGTCCCGCGGGCATCTGCCGGCCGATGATCCCGGCGAAGACGAGGTCGGTCGCCCTGCCGAGGATCTTCGGCCCGATCACGGAGAGCCCCACGCTCAGCACGCCGCAGACCAACATCGCGACGATGAGGGTGCGTTCGGGCTTGAACTGGGCGAGGAGCCGCTTTCCGGATCCCTTGAAGTCCATCGAGCGCTGGTCGGGGCCGCCCCCGCCCATCATGCGTCCCATGGGCCCGGCCATCAGGCAGCCTCCGCTTCCGTGAGCTGGGAGAGCACGATCTCCCGGTAGGTCTCGTTGCTTGCCATCAGCTCGTGATGCCGGCCGGTGCCGACGACCCGGCCCTCGTCGAGGACCACGATCCGGTCGGCGTCCCTGATGGTCGCCACCCGCTGGGCGACGATCACGACGGTCGCCTCCGCGGTCTCCTGCGCGAGCGCCGCCCGCAAGGCCGCGTCGGTCGCGTAGTCGAGCGCGGAGAAGGAGTCGTCGAAGAGGTAGATCTCCGGACGCTGGACGAGGGTGCGAGCGATGGCCAGACGCTGGCGCTGGCCGCCCGAGACGTTCGTCCCGCCCTGCGCGATGGGAGAGTCGAGCCCGTTCTCCAGCTTCGAGACGAACTCCTTGGCCTGCGCCACCTCCAGCGCCTGCCACAGCTCCTCGTCGGTCGCATCGGGATTGCCGTAGCGCAGGTTGGTGGCGACCGTGCCCGCGAACAGGTACGGCTTCTGCGGGACCAGCCCGACCGTCTTCGCCAGCAGCCGCGGCTCGACCTCCTGGACGTTCACGCCGTCCACGAGCACCTCGCCCTCGGTGGCGTCGAAGAGGCGGGGGATCAGCCCGAGCAGGGTCGACTTACCGCTGCCGGTGGACCCGATGACGGCCGTGACCTCGCCGGGCCGCGCCACCAGGTCGATGGACTTGAGGACCGACTCCTCGGCACCCGGGTAGCGGAACCCGGCGCCGCGGATCTCCAGATGGCCGTGGCGCCGCAACTCGACCACCGGGGCGGTGGGCGGCACGACGCTGGACTCGGTGTCGAGCACCTCCTCGATGCGCTCGGCACACACCTCCGCGCGCGGCACCATCATGAACATGAAGGTGGCCATCATCACGGACATCACGATCTGCATCAGATAGGCGAGGAACGCGGTCAGGTCGCCGATCTGCATGCCGCCGCTGGCGATGCGGTGCGCCCCGAACCAGACCACGGCGATCGAGGAGAGGTTCACCACGGTCATCACGATGGGGAACATCAGCGCGAGGGTCCGGCCGGTGTGCAGGGAAACCTCGGTGAGCTCCGTGTTGGCCTCCCCGAAGCGGCCCTTCTCGTAGTCGTCACGGACGAAGGCGCGGATGACCCGGTTGCCGGAGATCTGCTCGCGCAGCACCCGGTTCACCGTGTCGAGACGGACCTGCATGCTGCGGAACAGCGGCCGCAGCCTCCGCACGATCAGCGTCACGCTGATGCCGAGCACGGGCACCACGGCGACCAGTACGCCGGACAGCGGCACGTCCAGGCCGAGCGCCAGCACGATGCCGCCCACGCACATGATCGGCGCCGACACCATCAGGGTGAACGTCATCAGGGTGAGCATCTGCACCTGCTGCACGTCGTTCGTGGTGCGGGTGATCAACGACGGCGCCCCGAAATGGCCGACCTCACGGGCGGAGAAGGACTGCACCCGGTCGAAGATGGCGGCCCGGATGTCCCGGCCGACGGCCGAGGCGGTGCGGGCACCGAAGTAGACGGCGCCCATGTTGCACACGACCTGGCCGAGGGAGACCCCGATCATCAGGCCACCGAAGGTCAGGATGTAGTTCGTGTCGCCCTTCACGACACCGTTGTCGATGATGTGCGCGTTGAGGGTGGGCAGGTACAACGTGGCGCAGGTCTGCAGGAACTGCAGCAGCACCAGCAGGAGGATCGGTTTCTTGTACGGGCGCAGGTGGGCCCTCAGAAGTCGTATGAGCACGCGAGATCTCTCGGAGTCGTCGACGGACGGCATCGCGGTCGGTGATGCACCACCCACTATCGTCCGACACTCCACCCGCGTTACCTCAACTGAATAATGTGACGGCGGGCGGAAATGCTGACGTGGATTCAGCCACCGGACGTGGACAGGCAAGGAGCCGGAAAAGGCACCGCACCGGTACGCCCGCACGTGTACGGCACCGGGTGAGCGTTCGAAGGTGCGGGCGTTTGTGACTCTATGAGCGGAATGCCCCCGGATGTGTCTGTTCGCGCACCGACACGTACTGCTGGCGCACCGCCTGTCCCACCGCCAGTTCGTCGCCCGGGTCCAGCACCTGGCCGGCCGGTCCCTGCCAGGCGGGCGGGGTGCGCGGGTCGAGCGTGCCCCGCGACACGCCGAGGGACCAGGCCGCCTGCCGGGCCGCGCCGACCGCCGCGTAGTCGGCCGGCTGCGGCACCACGACCTGCACGCCGAACAGCGCGGGCGCCGCGGCCTGCACGGCGGGCAGCTCCGCGGCGGCGCCCAGCAGGAAGATCCGCCGCACCTCGACGCCGCGCCCGCGTAGTACGTCCAGCGCGTCCGCGAGTCCGCACAGCATTCCCTCGAACGCGGCGCGAGCCAGGTGCTCGGGCCGCATCGACTCGCGCCGCAGTCCGGCCAGGGTGCCGGCGGTGTGCGGCAGGTTGGGGGTCCGCTCGCCCTCCAGGTAGGGCAGGAGGACGAGCCCGTGGGAGCCGGGTGTCGACTTCATGGCGAGCTCGGACAGGGTCTCGAGGTCGGGCACGCCGAGCAGTTCGGCGGTGCCGCGCAGGGTGCGCACCGCGTTGAGCGTGGTCACCACCGGCAGGTGCATGCCGGTCGCGTCCGCCAGCGAGGTGATCATCCCGGTCGAGTCGACGAGTGCCTCGGGGTGCACGGCCATGACGGATCCGGAGGCACCGAGTGAGACGACCGCGTCGCCGAGCCCGATGCCGAGACCCAGGGCGGCCGCCATGGTCTCGCCGGTGCCCGCGGAGATCAGCAGCCCCTCCGGGGTCGTACCCGCCGCCTCGGAGGGCCCCAGCACCTCGGGCACCATGGCCTGGTGGCCGAGCGCCAGCTCGATCAGATCGGTGCGGTAGGCGCCGGTCGCCGCCGACCAGTACCCGGTTCCGGAGGCCCCGCCGCGATCGGTGGTCCTGCGCAACGGCCGCCCGAGCAACTGCCACACGAGCCAGTCGTGGGCCTGCAGCAGCATGGCGGTGCGCCGGGCGTTGTCGGGTTCGCTCTTGGCGAGCCAGCGCAGTTTGGTCACGGGCTGCGCGGCCTGCGGTACGCATCCGACGGCCTCGGCCCAGGCCTGCCGGCCGCCGAGGGCCTCGATCAGGTCGGCCGCCGCGACCTGCGCCCGCTTGTCGCCGCCGACCAGCGCGGGGCGCACGGTGGTGCCCTGGGCGTCCAGCGGGACCAGCGCGTTCTGCTGGGCGGAGACGCCGATGGCCTGCACGCCTTCGAGGAGCCCGCCGCCGGCCGCCTCCCCGAGCGACAGCAGCCAGGCCTGCGGATCGATGTCGGAGGGACGGCCTCCGCCGGCAGCGCCGGCCTCGGGGCTCTCCACCGGATGCGGTGCATACCCCTGCCTGAGCACGGCACCCGTGTCCGTGTCACAGACGACGATACGAGTGAAATCGGGCGAACTGTCCAACCCGGCGACTATCCCCATGGCGGAATTCTGCCGTACGGAGGGGGGTGACCGCGCCGCGCCGGGAGCGCTTCACGACACTCCCGGCGCGAACGGAAGCCTGGCGGCCGCCGGACGGGTGCCGGCGGCCGGGGCCGTCAGGTGCTGTTCGTTCCCCAGTCGTCCCCGCCGCTGCCGTTCGCGTTCCGGTCACGCAGGGAGCGGACACGCCCGGCGACCGAGGCCGGCATGCGGTCGCCGACCTTGTCGCTCATGACGTGGAAAGCCTTCCCGGCGATCTCGCGCCCCTGCTGGGCAGCGGTTTCGGCGGTGTTGCGGACGGCGGGGTTCTGGGCGACCTGACGGGCGGACTTCTTCAGCTGCTCGTACCGTTCACGTCCGGCTCGCGTGCCCAGCACGTAGCCCAGAACCAGTCCGGCGACGAACGTGAGCCGATAGCGCATGGCGGCCACCCTTCCCTTGCGTCTGCGTCGTCCCTTGCGTGGGCATCGGCGCGGGGGAGTACTGATTGGCGGAGCACCCCCCTGCTTGCGCTAATGTATGTGTCGCAGCGAGCGCGCGCCCCCTGGCGGATACCCAGGTAGGTACGTTCGATGCAACGAGGCATTCCTCCGTAGCTCAATTGGCAGAGCAGCCGGCTGTTAACCGGCAGGTTACTGGTTCGAGTCCAGTCGGGGGAGCTCAATCCTCCGTAGCTCAATTGGCAGAGCAGCCGGCTGTTAACCGGCAGGTTACTGGTTCGAGTCCAGTCGGGGGAGCGCTGAAAAGGACCCCACTGGGGTCCTTTTTCATGTCCGCGGGAACCGCTGCACCTTTGGTGGGGTCCTCAAGGTCACGTGTAGCCGACCATCCGAAGCAGGAGATCGTATGAGCGGCTATGCTGCGGCAGACGGCGCGCACACATGTACGCGACGCGCCGTAACGGGGCGGTAGCTCAGCCGGTTAGAGCAGCGGACTCATAATCCGTCGGCCGTGGGTTCGAGTCCCACCCGCCCCACCGAGGCCTGTCGGTGCAGGAACGTTTTCACCTGCACCGATTGTGCACCCTCTCTGCCACGGATGGCGGTAACGACACGTCAGGGATCTGCAGTCGGCCCGCCGCCCGCCCGAGTGGCGGAAGATCAGGACACCAACTGGTCCCAGCCGGTGCGGAGTTCGGCCCCCCGGATGCGCTCCGCTCGTGGGCGTGCCGGGGCCCTCAGCGGGACCAGCACCGTCGCGCCCGGGTTGCGGCGATCCGCCGGCACCCCAGTCGTGCCGGAGGACGGTCGGTCCGGGCCCCGAGGCCGGCTCGATGTCCCGCGTGACGCAGAGGTTCTCTCGCATCAGGCCGGCCATGCCCCCCCGGATCGGACGCACGGGCGCGGGGATCTTTCCGTGGGGTAAGCCACTTGGCAGGTTCCGTCCAGCGGGTCCGCTCGGCGCCGGGCTCGCCACGTCACCTGTCGTACGGCACCCGCAGCCTCACCCGGGTCCCCGCGCCGGGCACGCTGGAGAAGGCGAGATACGCGTCCAGCAGGTCCGCGCGCTCCTGCATGGCCGCCAAGCCCATGCCCGGGGACGCGGCGCCCCTGGCGCGAGCGGGTGTGCGGGCGCCGGGTGGGTTGGGCATCCCGCAGCCGTCGTCCGTCACCGTCGCGGTGACCGTGCGCCCGTGCTCGTGCAGCTCCACCCGGATGGTGCGGGGCTGGGCGTGCTTCACCGCGTTGGTGACCGCTTCCTGGACGATGCGGTACACGTGGGCCTGCGCCTCGGGGCTGAGCCGGCTGTCGCCGACCCCGTCCCCGTCCGGGTCGCCGCGGAACTCGACGGCGATGCCGAAGGTTTCCGAGGCGCGCTCGCACAGCGTCTGGAGGGCCGGCCGCAACCCCAGCTGGTCGAGGGCGGCCGGGCGCAGCTCCGCTATCAGGTGACGCAGCGAGGCGATCTGGTTGCTGATGAGACTGCGCGCCTGGTCGATGGCCGCCCGCATGGCCTCGGGCCGCCCGCCGACGGCCGCGGAGGCCAGCACGATCTGCACCGCGCCCAGTTCCTGGAGCGTGTCGTCGTGCAGCTCACGGGCCCAGCGGTGGCGTTCCCGCTCCTCACCGTCGCGGCGCGCGGAGGCCCGTATCCGCTCGAGTCTGCGCTGGCGCAGAGCCGTGGCGCGTCCGGTGGAGGCCGCGTAGGCGATCAGCAGCAGGGGCAGGACGTGCAGGGCGTTGAGGAGCGGCTCCTGGGCGATGCGGACCAGTCCCGCCACCGCGAGCATCATCGAGATCCCGGCCACGACCATCAGCCAGGTCCGGCGCGCCAGGGTGGAGAGGGAGGCGGCGGTGAAGAAGAGGATCGCCGCGGCGAGGGAGAGGACGAGTTCGGACTGCAGCGGCTGGTCGGTGACCTCCAGCGCCAGGGCTGCCACCAGCAGTGCGGTGGCCGCCGCCTCGGTGACGAGGCGGAACCGCGGTGGCAGCCCCCAGGTCATGTGAGCAGCCCGCGCTCGCGTGCCGCCGCGATCAGCTCGGCTCGTGTCTCCGTGCCGAGCTTGTCCCGGATGCGGGCCCGGTGGGTCTCGACCGTCCGCACCGAGACATACAGGCGCCGGGCGATCTCCTGGTTGGTGTGTCCGGCCGCCAGCAGGGACAGCACCTCGACCTCGCGGCCGGTCAGTACGTTCCCGCCGTCGCTCCCGTTGTCCGCGGTCGCCAGGCGGGCTCCCATGGCGGGCTGCACGTAGGTGCCACCGGTGGAGACCTGGCGGGTCGCCGCGACCAGTTCCTCGCCGGCGGCCTCCTTGAGCAGGTAGCCGGTGGCTCCCGATCTCATCGCGGCCCGCGCGAACGCCGGATCCTCCTGCATGGTGAGGACCAGGATCCGTGTCTCGGGGGAGGCGGCCAGCAGCTCGGGTATGACCGGCAGGCTCGACTGCCCTCCCATCGACAGGTCCAGGACCAGCACGGACGGACGGCGGTCCTGCACGACACGCAGGGTCTCGGGCACGGTGCCGGTCTCGGCGACGACCTGGAAGGCCTTGTCCTGGGAGAGCAGCAGCCGCATACCCGCCCGGACCACCAGATGGTCGTCCGCGAGGACCACGGTCGTCCGCGGGTCGGCCGGGGGAGCGGGGCCGTGACGTTGGACGTTCATAACAGCAACGGTAGGACTCCGGTCGCCCGTCCGGCCGCTCCATACGGCCCTCGGGCGGGAGTGTGCGGGAAACCCGCAACGGGCTGCGGGGTCCCCGCGAGCCCCCGGGTGCGCATTGCGGACCCTCACTGCGGTACGGCGCCGATGCGGCACGTCACGGTGCGGGCGGAACCTGGATGGCAGCTCAACCACCCAGGTACATCCTCAGGACGGCCACCATGACCCCTTTCACTCCTCCACACACCGACGGGTGCCCGGCCAGGCCCGCGGGGGACCCGCTCCAGCTCGCTCAAGGCCTCGCGGACGCAGCGGTGCCCGGTCTGGCCGACCTGGCTGCCGTCGAGCTCTCGGACACGGTCCGGTGCGGGGAACGGGCCTGGCACGGAGCGCAGAGCGCACGCCCCACGTTGCGGCGCGCCGCCTTCCGTTCGGTGCACTGCCGTGGATGCCGTCCGGCCTATGCGGTCGGCGACGAGAGCAGGCTGCCCGCCAAGACTCCGTACCGCAAGTGCGTCAAGGACCTGCGGCCTCGCATCGTCCGCGACCTGGGCTCCCAGCCCCGGTGGCTGGCGCGTGACCCGGACCGCGCTCGGCGGATCGAGGAAGCCGGGCTGCGCTGCATGATGGTCGTCCCGCTGACCGTCCAGGGCCTGGTTCTCGGACTGGCGACCTTTTACCGGCGCGCCGTCTCTCCGCCGTTCCGGGAGGACGACCTGCGGGCGGCCACCGAACTCGCGGAGCGCACGGCCCGCGGGCTCGACCTGATGCGACGCCGCATCGAGTGGGAGGAAGCCGGACGGGAGCTGCAGCGCTCTCTGCTGCCGGAGGAGATGCCCTCGGTGACCGCGGCGCCCGCCATCGGCGGACAGGTTTCGTCCGGCGGATCCGCCGGTGCGTGGTTCGACGCCATCCGGCTCCCGGGCGCGCGTCTCGCCCTCGTGGTGGGCGTGGCAGGCGACGAGGGCCTCGGCGCGGCGGCCCGGATGGGATGGCTGCGGGCGGTGATCGCTGCGCTCGCCAGGCTGGACATGGCGCCTTCGGAGCTTCTGGCGCGGGTGAACGGCATCGCCGCGGACAGTCCCTCGCCACCCTCGCCGCAGGGCTGTTCCACGGACGCCGACGACGAGCCGGCGGGCGCCGGGGACCACTGTCTGTTCCTGGTCTACGACCCGGTCAACGGGCGCTGCACGGTCTCACGGGCGGGCAACGTCTGTCTTCAGGTCGTCACCGCCCAGGGCAGGGTCAGCACCCCCTACCTGCCCGAGCACCGGCCGCTCGGCTCCTCGGACGAGCCCTTCGAGGAGTGGGAGTTCCAGGTCCATCCGGACAGCGTCCTGCTCCTGGGCAGCAGCGGCGAGGCACCCGAGCCCGCTCCGGAGACACGCTTCGGGCCGACCTCGCGGGCGGTGCCGAGCTGGTCCGGCCACCCGGTCCAGGCGGTCCTCGACGCCTACGCGCGCGTGCTGCTCCCCGACCACTGCCAGGCGCTGCTGGCCGCCCGCACCCGGGCGCTGGACTCCCAGGACATCGCCAGCCTGCGGCTGCCCCACGACCTCGCGGCCGTCGTGGTGGCCCGTGCCTGGACCCGGCGGCAGCTGCAGGCCTGGGACCTCGACAGCCTGGATTTCAGCACCACGCTGCTGGCCAGCGAGCTGGTCACCAACGCCATCCGCTACTCGACCGGCCCGGTGGAACTGCGCCTGATCCGGGACCGCGCCCTGGTCTGCGAAGTGTCCGACACCAGCAGCGCGGCTCCGCACCCCAGGCATCCGAAGGCCGGTGACCAGGGCGGGCGCGGCCTGCTCATCGTCACCGAGATCGCCGAGGCGGTCGGGACGCGCTACACCTCACAGGGCAAGATCGTCTGGGCTGAGCAGGCCCTGTGACGCCGTGGCGGAGGACGGCGCGGTACGGCGACGGTCCATGAAGGGGTGCAGTACGGACACCGGGGCGCGGGCCCCCCTTCGGGTCAGGCCGCCAGCGGATTGAGAAGCAGTGGCTGGATCCTGCCCTCCAGCATCTCTCCCAGGCCCTGGACCGCACAGATGTCCGGTCGCTCGGCGATGTGCACGGGCATACCGGTGGCCTGGCGCAGCATCTGGTCGAGGCCCGGCAGCAGGGCGCTGCCGCCGACCATCATGATGCCGCGGTCGGCGAGGTCGGCCACCAGGTCGGGCGGGCAGTCCCGCAGTACCTTGCCGATGCCGTCGAGGACGGCGGTCAGCGGGGTCTGGATGGCGTCCCGTACGGCGGCGGTGTCAACCAGCACGGAACGCGCGAGTCCCGTCGCCACGTCGCGCCCGAGGATCTCGGTGGCCGCGGGTCCGTGCGGGGTGAGCCCGTTGCCGGAGAGGGCGAGCTGCAGCGGCCGTACCGACTGGCTCGGCAGCATCAACGCGTGCTCGTGCCGCAGATGTTGCACGATCGCGTGGTCGACCGCCTCGCCTCCGACGGGGATCCGCTCCGCGGTCACGATGTTCCCGAGCGAGAGCACGGCGATCTGTGTGGCGGCCGCCCCGCAGACCATGATCATGGAGGCCTCGGGCTGCTCCACCGGCAGCCCGCACCCCACGGCGGCCGCGACCAGCGTGTCGACGAGCTCCACCCTCCGGGCGCCCAGGCCCACGAGCGTCTCGATGGCCGCGCGCTGCGCCAGCGGGTCCGCGTCGTGCGGCGTGCAGGCCGCCGCCCGCAGCCGGGGCTTGCGGCGCAGGCTCCGGCGCAGCTTCTCGCCCAGCAGATGGCGCAGCATCCGCTGGGCCATCTCGATGTCCACGACGGTGCCGCCGGACACGGGCCGCGCCACGCGGATGTAGGCGGGAGTACGCCCCGTCATCTTCTCGGCGAGCTCACCGACCGCTATCAGCGCACCGGTCCGGGTGTTCACGGCGGCGGCGCTGGGCTGGTCCACCACAAGCCCGGCCCCCTTGACGTAGACACGGGTCCGGGCCGCTCCCAGGTCGACGGCGAAATGGCAACGGCGCAGCTGGTCCAGACTGACGGTCATGGCGGTACCTTCCGAGAACAGACCGCGGGTGGCCGCCGGGTGGCGGGCCTCTCCTTCAGCATCGTGCGCCGGACGGAAGGACCTCGCCCCTTGAGAGGGGCCGGGCGGGTTCACCCGGACGGGTGAACTGAGGTGCGTCGCGCCCCGGGAAGCTTGTGTCCCCGCTCCCCTGGCACCGCGCGCTGACCTCGGCATCGAAGCCTGTGCGGCCGCTCGCGGAGGAGTCTCCGCGCCTGCCTGCGGAGGAGTCGCGACGCCTGCCCGCGGAGGAGCCCCCGCGCCTGTCTGCAAGCGGGGCCGCCGCGGGTGCCTACGGAGGGGTCCTCGCGACTCTTCGCGGAGGAGTTCCGGCGCCTGCCCGCGGAGTCCCGCGGCCGCCTGGAGTGGAACACCCGTGCCCGCCCGCTATGGAGCCCCGTGCCTGCCGGCGAAGGAGTTCCCGCGTCTTGCTGCGGAGGAGTCTCCGCGCCAACCCGCCGTGGAGTCGCCGCACCCGCCCGCTAGCGGAGTCCCGTGCCCGCCCGCTATGGAGCCCCGTGCCTGCCGGCGAAGGAGTTCCCGCGTCTTGCTGCGGAGGAGTCTCCGCGCCAACCCGCCGTGGAGCCGCCGCACCCGCCCGCTAGCGGAGTCCCGCGCCCGCCCGCAGGAGAAGCTGCCGAACCTGCCCGCGAAGGAGCCCGAGGAAGGAGTCCCCGCGGCCGCCCGGAAGCGGAGCCGCGTGGGTGCCCGCGCAGGGGTCCTCGCGACTCTTCGCGAAGGAGTCCCCGCCGCGCTCGTCCGCAGCGGAACACCCCCGCCCGCCCGCAAGCGGAGCCGCCACGCCCCCCGCTGTCGAGCTCCCGCGCCCGCCCGCAGTGTCGTGTGGAGCCCCCGGGCCGCAAGCGGCGCCCCGCAACGGCCCCCGCGCCTGCTTGCCGTAGGGCCCCCGCGGCCGCCGGCAGTGGAGCCTCCCGCGCTCGCCCGCAGCGGAACACCCGCGCCCGTCCGCAAGCGGAGCCCCCGGGCCGCAAGCCGAGCCCCTGAACGGAGTCCCCGCCTCTGCCCACCGTGCAGCCCCCGCGTCCACTCGCAAGTGGAGCCCCCGTGCCCGCCCGCGCCGGTGTTCCGTGGTTCACCCTGGTGGGGCGGTCTCGGTGGCTGCGATTCCCCGTACCACTCCCAGTTCCACCAGGTCCTGGGGGCGCAGGCGGAGCTGGTCCGCGGTGGTGTGCACCTGGTCGGCCGGGCGCTTGAGTATCGCGGCCGCCAACTCCGGTGCGATGACGGAGAAATAGCTGTCCGGTGCGACCCAGGTGCGGTCGGGGGCGGCCAGAGCGAGTGCGCCGCCCGAGCCGCCCTCGCCGATCACCAGCGTGGTCACGGGCGTACGGGCGGTGGCGACCGCGGTGAACAGATCCGCGATGGCGGCGCCCACGCCCTGCCGTTCGGCCTCCGCGTCGTTGGCGGCGCCCGGGGTGTCCACCAGCGTCAGTACGGGCACGGACAGGGCGTCGGCCAGGCGGATCAGCCGGGCGGCCGTGCGGTATCCCGCGGGGCGGGTCGCGGTGCCGGTCTGGGCGGCGTACGCGATCGTACGGCCGTCATGGATGCCGAAACCGCACAGCATGCCCTCCGCGTCCCTGCCACCGCTGCGGTCGCCGCCGAGGGCCGCCCGGCGGGTGAAGTACGCGTCCAGGTAGGCCCCGGCGCGCGGGCGATCCGGGTGGCGGGCGCGCCGCACGGCGTCCCAGCCGGTGGCCGGCAGGTGCGGCGCACCGAGCGCGGCGGGTACGGGCGCCGGCTCGGCCGAGGGAGCCGTCAGCAGCCGCAGCCACAGTGCGACCGCCTCGCGCAGTTGCTCGGGTGGTACGACCGCGTCGACCGTGCCGGCCGCCAGCTGGGCCTCCGCGGTGTACGCCGCCGGGTCCGCGTCCGGCGGGCGTACCCGGGAGCCCGCGAAGCCGACCTGGACGCCCGGCAGGGCCAGCACCACATCGGCGCCGGCGCCCAGCGTGGCCCAGCCGCCGCCGGTCGTCGGGTCGCGCAGGACGGCGAGTTGCGGCAGCCCGGCCGCGCGGGTGAGCGCCGACTGCCGGGCCACCCGCTGGAGCTGGGTCAGCGCGAGCATGCCCTCCTGCATCCGGCTGCCGCCCGTCGCGACCAGCGAGACGACCGGCAGTCGGTGCTCACGGGCGTACCTGTGCGCCGCCTCCAGGCGGTCCCCGGTGCGCTCGCCGAGGGACCCGCCGAGGAAGCCGAACTCGAACGCGATCAGTACGGCCGGGGTGCCGCCGACGGTCGCCCGGCCGCAGACGACGGACTCCGCCTCGCCGGTGCGTGCGGTGGCGCGGGCGCGCGAGGCGTCGTAGCCCGCCCACTCCAGGGGGCCGTCCGGCGTGGACTCCCGCACGGGGTGGGGGAGTGCGCCGAAGTCCTCGGTGACGAGGGCGAGGGCCTCCCGCGCGGTCGGGCGCTCAGGCATCGCCCAGCGCCCGCTTCATGATCTTGCCCATGTCGTTGCGGGGCAGGGCGTCCAGGTACCGCACGACCCGCGGACGCTTGTGCGGGGCGAGCCGGCGGGCCACGTGGTCGGCCAGCTCATCGGCGCCGGGCGGGGTCGCGGGATCCACCGGGACCACCCAGGCGACGATCCGCTCCCCCAGATCCTCGTCGGCCTCCCCGGTGACGGCCGCCTCCCGTACCCCCGGGTGTTCCAGCAGGGTGTTCTCGATCTCACCGGCCCCGATCTTGTACCCGCCGCTCTTGATGAGATCGGTGGCCTTGCGGCCCACGATGCGCACGTACCCGTCGGCCTCACGGACCGCCATGTCGCCGGTGCGGAACCAGCCGTCGGCGGTGAACGCGGCGGCGGTGGCGTCGGGCCGGTTGAGGTACCCGGTGAACAGGTTCGGGCCGCGGACCTGGATCTCGCCGACCGTCTCCCCGTCGTACGCGGCGATCGGCGAGCCGTCCTCCTCGACGAGCCGGAGCTCGACCCCGGGCAGCGGCACACCGACCGTGCCGGGGCGCGCCTCCCCGTCTGCGCGGACGCTCGTGTTCATCAGGGTCTCGGTCATCCCGTAGCGCTCGATGACCCGGCGGCCGGTCGCGGCGGCGATCCGTTCGTGGTCGTGCACGGGCAGTGCGGCGGACCCCGAGACCAGCAGCCGGGCGCCGGCCAGCGCCTTGGCCAGCCCCGGGTCGCCCGGCAGCGCCTCCGCGATCCGGTGGTACATCGTCGGCACGCCGAACAGCATGGTCGCCCCGCCGCCGAGCTCGCGTGCCACGCCGTCGGTGCTGAAGCGCCCGAGGTGCCGCACGGACCCGCCCCGCCGGAGCGGGCCGAGGATGCCGAGAACCAGCCCGTGCACATGGAACAGGGGCAGCCCGTGCACGAGCACGTCCTCCCCGGTCCACTGCCAGGCGTCCGCGAGCGCGTCGAGCGTGGCGGCCAGGGCGCGGCGGGGGATGACGGCGCCCTTGGGCGGGCCGGTGGTCCCGGAGGTGTAGACGACGAGGGCGGGGTCCTCGTCGGCGGCATCGGCGGGCGCGTACGCGCCGGCGTCACGCACATCGACGTCGACGCGCTCCAACTCGCCCACCGGCCCGGGAAGTTCGTCGCCGGAGGCGGCCAGCACCAGCGAGGGCGCACTGTCCGACAGGATGTGCAGCAGCTCGCTGTCCCCGGACTTCGGGTTGAGCGGTACGACGGCCAGACCGGCGCTCAGCGCGGCCACCACACCGACGGCGGTCTCCAACGAGGGAGTGGCCCACACGGCCACCCTGGCCTCCCCGCCGATCCGCCCGGCGAGCGCACCCGCCGCCGCGGCCAGCTCGGCGTACGTCAGGGCCCTTTCCCCGAAGCGCAGGGCGGGCCGCCGCCCGGCCGAGGACTCGGTCAGGGCCGGAAAGAGGGAGAACACGCGGAGCACTCCTGGGGTCGAAGCGGACGTACGGACTCAAGGACCGTTCCTACACCAGAGTGAGCGAAAACCCGCTCGGGTGGTGATGGACACCTCACTTCGCCCGGTCCCGGCCGACGTGGGCGAGCCACCCAGGGGTCGTGCCCTGACCGCCGCCGCCCGTATGGGGTGCCGCGGCTCCCCGGCCCGTTGTTAGCCTGCGCGCAGCAATCGTCGCCCGAACAGGAGTCCAGACGTGCCCCGCACCGATGCCGCCCGAGTCGCGCTCGTCACCTGCCGCCCCGGGCCGGACGTCTCTGCGGACCGCGATCTGCCCGGCCTGGTGACGGAGTTGAGGGCGGCCGGGGCCGGGGCCGATGCCGTGTACTGGGACGACCCGGACGTCGACTGGGCGGCGTACGACCTGGCCGTGATCCGCTCCACCTGGGACTACAGCTGGCGGGCGGCGGAGTTCACGGACTGGGCCGAGCGATGCGCGAAGGCCACGCGGCTGGTCAATCCGGTGGAGGTCGTGCGCTGGAACACCGACAAGCGGTATCTGGGGGAGCTGGCCGCCGCGGGCGTCCCGGTCGTCTCCACGCGCTATGTCGCTCCCGGCGACCCCCTCGACCTGCCCGGGGACGACGAGTACGTGGTCAAGCCCACCTCTGGCGCGGGCGCCCGGTTCGCCGCCCGGTACACGCCCGGGGAGCACGCCACCGCCGTACGGCAGCTCGAGCGGATGCACGCGGAGGGGTTCACCGCGATGGTGCAGCCCTATGTGAAGGGCATCGACGCCGGCGGGGAACGGGCGCTGCTGTTCTTCGGCGGACGGTTCCTGCACGCGAGCCGAAAGGGCGCCGTCCTGGTGCCCGGCACTCCGTACGACCAGAAGAAGGTGGCCCACCCCGGCGTGGGACCCTGGGACCCGACCGCGGCCGAACTCGACGTCGCCCGGCGCGCGCTGGCCGCCGTACCGGGTACACCCGAGCTGCTCTACGCCCGTGTCGACCTCGTGGACGGGGCGGACGGGGGGCCGTGCGTGATGGAGCTCGAACTGGTCGAGCCGAACCTGTTCCTCGACCTGCACCCCGGATCGGTGCCCGTGGTCGTGGCGGAGATACTCAAGGCTGCCCGCGGACACCGACCCGCTGCAGCAGACCCCAGGTGAACTCCGCGGCGCACGCGCGCCGTTCGCCCGACGCGTCCGGCGCGGTGAAGGCCAGCCCCCAGCGCGTGGGTGCCGTACCCTCCAGCGGGCGGGCCGGAGCGAAGGCGCGGGCCACCTCGTCGACCGTGCAGGACCAGGGCGTGAGGTCCTGCACGCTCTCCAGGGCCGGTGCGGTGGCGCCCGGGGCACGCACCAGCCACTCGTTCCACACCACCCCGTTCGGTGCCACCAGGATCTCGAAGCGCAGGTCCGGCCAGAGCGGCACCGGCCACAGTACGGCCTCGCAGTCCAGGTCGCCGATCCGGCGGGGCTGCGTCGACTCGGGCTCGCCGAGCACCGAGCGGTACCGGGAAGCGGCCGGCCGGGGACGCGGCGAGCGGACCATCGCCTGCCACCGCTTGTTGGCCTCACGCATGTCGGAGATGGACACGCCCAGCGTGCGGCGGGCGTTCTCGACCAGGTCCGGATTGTGGTCGGCCATACGGCGCAGCAGGACCATCTGGAAGTCCAGGGCGCCGAAGGGGTGGGAGGTCCGGGTCACGAGCGTTGCCGACCGCCTTGCGTCTCGGTCGAGGGTCTACGCGCCCCACCGTACTGCCCGCCCGGCCTTCCGGGCGGCAGTGCCGGACGAAGTCCGCGAGAAGGGCAGAGGGAGCCGCTGAAGAGGTATGTCCGAAACCTTCCGGTCCGAACGGACCTTCACAGTGTGGCAGTACACCGTCCACCACCATGGCCGGCTACTGCTGCGCAGTTCCCGCCGCACGGCGACCGACACCCGTATCGACCTGCACATGGGTGTGACCGCCATGTTCCTTCGCCCCGCCTACCACGGGATCGTGATCCGTGAAGGCACGGCGGAAGAGATCCGCCATGTCGTCTCGCTTCTCGGTCCGGAGGTCTTCGACCAGGGAGGACGCCTCCATGCCATCGGGGCGGACCGTATGACCGGCTTCGTCGTCGGCGGGCCGCTGGAGATTCACGAGACCGAGAGCGCGGACGACGCTCCCTCCGGTTTCCTCCATATGCCCCCGACCCCTTAGCGAAGCGCCGCCCGGCCCCCGGTCGGGAGAGCTTTGTGAACAGCACGCACCGCTGTCAGCGCACCAGGAGAGACATGGCCGAACTTTTCCGGTCGGAACGCGCCTTTCAGGTGTGGCACTACACGGCTGCGCATCAGGACCGGCTTCTGCTGCGGGCCGCAGCCGAGTCCCTGGACCTCCCGCGTATCGACATCCATGTCGAAGGCGTAGCGGGACTCCTGCTCGAGTCCCTCTACCGCGGGCTGGTCATCCGTGAAGGCACTCCCGAGGAAGCACGGCAGGTGGAAACCGTCTACGGGATTCCGTTCAGGGCCACGTCCGCGCACCTCCACGTCATCGGGGCGGAACGCATGCGCGGATTCGTCGTCGGCGGTCCGCTCCGGTGGCACGTGGACGGTGGCGGGTTCCGGGACCCCTCGCATTTCGGGCCCATCCCCGGCACCCCGTGACCCGGGGGCGGGCGGCCCCGGACCACCGTCGCACGCACCGCACGGCCATTGCCCGGCCAAGCCCACTGTGACTAGCCTGTGTTCGCTATGCCGATCGCCAGTTGAAATTTCGAACACAGGAGAGGGGGCCGGTCGTGGGACGCCTCGTACCTGCCGTGACCCGGGCTCTCGACATACTGGAGCTCTTCCTCGACGGGGACGGGACGCTCTCGGCCCCCGACATCGTGCGCAAGCTCCAGCTGCCGCGCACCACCGTGCACGAGCTGGTCACCACGCTCGCCGCCCGCTCGTACGTCGTCCCGGTGCCGGGCCAGCCGGGACGCTACCGGCTCGGCGTGCGCCCGTATCAACTCGGCAGCCGCTACGCCGAGCAGCTGGACCTCGCCGCCGAGGGCCAGCAGGTCGCCCGGTCCGTCGCCGAGACCTGCGACGAGACGGTGCACGTGGCGATCCTCGAGGGCACCGACGTCATCTACATCGCCAAGGTCGACTCCACGCACGCCGTGCGCATGGTGTCGGCGGCCGGCCGCCGGCTGCCCGCCCACTGCACCTCGGTCGGCAAGATGCTCCTCGCGTCCCTTCCCGAGCAGGAACTGGCCGGGCGCATCCCGGACGGTGCCGAGCTCGCCGCGATGACCCCGAACAGCATCACGGACGCGGCCGTCCTGCGGGAGGCCCTGGGCGAGATCCGCGCCCGCGGCGTCGCCGTGGAGACCCGCGAGTCCAACCCCGACGTCAGCTGTGTCGCGGCACCGGTGCACGATCGGACCGGGCGGGTGGTGGCCGCTCTCTCCATCTCCGTCCCGATGATCCGCTGGAGCGACGAGCGCCGCGCCGAACTGGAGCAGCTCGCCAGGAAGGGTGCCGGGGAACTCTCCGAGCGGCTCGGTCACCGGGGTGCCGCATGACGGGGTTCGAGGTCGCCGTACGCGCGGAGGCGGCCCTCGGCGAGGGGCCCACCTGGGACACCGGCGCCCGGCGGCTGATCTGGGTCGACATCCTGGGCTCGCGCGTGCACACGTACGACCCCGCCTCCGGGCACCGCACCGTCATGGCGACCGAGCAGCACGTGGGTGCCGCCAAGCCGCGTGTGGGCGGCGGCCTGGTGGTGAACCTCCGGGACGGCGTCGGCCTCTACGGGCCGGGCGGCCGTGACTTCCGCTGGCTGCTCCGCGAACCCGTACCCGGCCGCCGTGCCAATGACGCGGCCGTCGCCCCGGACGGCTCGCTGTGGGCGGGCACCATGCGCTACGACGAGGCGCCGGGCGGGGGCTCGCTGTCCCGCATCGCCCCGGACGGCACGGTGCGCACGGTGCTGGACGACGTCGCCGTCAGCAACGGCACGGGCTGGAGTCCCGACGGCCGGCTGATGTACTACATCGACTCGCCGACCCGGCGCGTCGACGTCCTGGACGTCGGCGACGACGGACTTCCGTTCGATCGGCGCCCGCTCGCCCGGGTCGACCGCGGCTTCCCGGACGGGCTCGCCGTCGACGCCGACGGCTGCGTCTGGGTCGCCCTGTGGGACGGCGGGGCGGTCCACCGCTACACCCCCTCCGGAGAGCTGGACCGCGTACTCGAACTGCCCGTGCCCCGGCCCACCGCCTGTGCGTTCGGTGGGGCGGACCTGGCCGACCTCTACATCACCACGGCCCGCACGGGTCCGGACGCCCCGCATCCGCTCTCCGGCTCGGTGCTCGTCGTACCGGGCGCCGGAAAGGGCCTGCCGCAGCCGGCGTTCGCCGGCTGACACCCGCTCCAGGACCCCGTGCGGCGGCGGGGCGGGGGCCGCGTTCCCCCGCCTCGCCGCCGTTCCGTCCCTCCCCGGGAGGGCCTCATGGCCCGCACCGGGCACCCTGGCGCGCTCACCGAAGCCGGGGCCCGCGCCGACCCGGTGCGGGCCGGCCCCACCACGTCCCCGGGGACCGCCGCGGCACGGCGGCATCAGCGCCGTTCTCCACGGCGTCGTCCCGAGCGCAACCCTCGCCCCCCTTCCGGGAAGGCCCCGGCCCTCTCCCGCACGGGGCGGACGGCGGGCCACTGGGGTGGTCGGCGGCGACATCGGCACCCGCGGTCGGCGCGGGTCCGGGCAACCGGCCCCGGTTCCGCGTTCAATACGCGCCAAGAACCGATACGCCGGGCAGGGAGAGCGCTGACGGGCGCGGATCTCCGAGCCATGCCCCGCAGCGCTTGAGGGAGATTGCGATGAGCGGCACCACGACCTTGCCCACACCCTCCGGCCCCTACCTGGACAAAGGGCTGCTGCCCGCGGACTTCTACGCCTACGAGGAACTGCTGTCGGACGGGGAGCGGGGGACGATCGAGTCGATCCGGGAGTTCCTGCGCACGCAGGTGGACCCGATCGTGGACGACTACTGGGCCCGGGCCGAGTTCCCCTTCCAGCTGGTGGAGGGCTTCGGGCGGCTGGGGCTGTTGGACTGGGCGGACCCGGATTCCTCGGAATCGAAGCCGAGCAACCTCCTCGCGGGCTTCATCGCGCTGGAGTTCGGGCACGCCGACGCGTCCATGGCCACGTTCTTCGGTGTGCACACGGGGCTGGCCATGGGCACCATCCTCACCTGCGGCTCCGAGGAACAGCAGCGGCGTTGGCTGCCGGCGATGAGCCGCTTCGAGAAGATCGGCGCCTTCGCGCTGACCGAGCCGCACGGCGGCTCCGACGTGGCCGGCGGCCTGCAGACGACCGCGCGCCGGGACGGCGACGGATGGGTCCTCGATGGGGCCAAGCGGTGGATCGGCAATGCGACCTTCGCCGATCTGGTCGTCGTCTGGGCCCGCGATGTCGAGACCGGTCATGTGCTGGGCTTCGTCGTGGAGAAGGACACCCCCGGGTTCACCGCGACGAAGATCGAGCACAAGATGGCGCTGCGGATCGTGCAGAACGCCGACATCGTGCTCGAGGGCTGCCGCGTCCCGGAGGCCAACCGGCTGCAGAAGGCGAACTCGTTCAAGGACACCGCCGAGATCCTGCGCCGGACGCGGAGCGGGGTGGCCTGGCAGGCGGTGGGAGTGATGTTCGGTGCCTACGAGATCGCCCTGCAGTACGCGAAGGAGCGTGAGCAGTTCGGCCGCCCGATCGGAGGCTTCCAGCTGGTGCAGGACCTGCTGGTGAAGATGCTCGGCAACGCCACGGCCTCCTGCGGGATGGTGACGCGGCTGGCCCAGTTGCAGGACGCCGGGGTGTACCGGGACGAGCAGTCCGCCCTGGCGAAGGCCTACTGCACCGTGCGCATGCGGGAGAACGTGGGGTGGGCGCGGGAGCTGCTGGCCGGCAACGGCATCGTCCTCGACTACAAGGTCGGCCGCTTCGTCGCCGACGCCGAGGCCCTCTATTCGTACGAGGGCACGCGGGAGATCCAGACCCTCATCGTCGGACGTGCCGTCACCGGCGGCCTCAGCGCCTTCGTGAAGTGATGGCCATGACCATCGAATCCGTCTTCACCGGCCTGAAGGTGCTCGACGCGTCGAGTTTCATCGCGGCACCGGCCGCGGCCACCGTGCTCTCCGACTTCGGAGCGGACGTCATCAAGATCGAGCCCCCGGGAGCGGGCGACCCCCAGCGGGGGCTGAGCTCGGTGCCCCCCAGCCCCCGGGCACAGGCCAACTACAGCTGGCACCTCGCCAACCGCAACAAGCGCGGCATGGTGATCAACCTGAAGTCCCCGGGGGCCCCCAGGATCCTCAAGCGCCTCGTCGAGTGGGCCGACGTGGTGATCACCAACTTCCCGCACGGCACGCGCGAGAAGCTGCACCTCGGCTACGACGAGATCGCGGGCTGGAACCCGAAGGTGGTCTATGCCGACATCACCGGCTTCGGGGATGCCGGGCCCGACGCCGGGCAGCCGGGCTTCGATCTGACCGCCGCCTGGTCGCGCAGCGGGCTGCTGGCCTCCACCCGGGACGCGGGAGCCCCGCCGACCGTGCCGGTCTGGGGCAGCGGCGACTACATGACGGCGATCGCGATCTACGCCGCGATCGTGACCGCCCTGTACCGCCGCGAACGGACCGGGCAAGGGGCCAGTGTCGGGACGTCGCTGCTCGCGACGGGCGTCTGGGCCACCGGAACGCTCGTGGCCGGCGCGCTCGCCGGCGGCACGCCGTTCGAGCTGCACGACCGGAAGGCGCCGGCGAACCCGCTGATCAACCCCTATCTGACCGCGGACGGTGAGTGGTTCATGCTGGTCGCCTCACCCCCGCACTGGCCGGGACTGACGCGGGCCATCGGACACCCCGAGCTGCTGGAGGATCCCCGTTTCGCGGACACCGAGGGCTTCGTCAAGTACGCCGGCGCGCTGGCCGAGCTGCTCGACGCCGAGTTCCGCTCACGGCCCTTCGCCCACTGGAAGGACGCTCTGGCCCGGGAACGCGTCACCTTCAGCCTCATCCAGACACCGGAGGAGGCCGTGCAGGACCCGCAGCTGCGCGTGAACGACATCGTCGTGCCGCAGGAAGGGGTCACCGGGCTGGAGGAGACCATCAGCAGTCCGGTCAACCTGCGAGGCGTGCCGAAGGTCCCGGCGAAGCGGGCACCGGACCTGGGCGAGCACACCGACGAGATCCTCGCCGAGCTGGGATTCGGCCCCGACGAGATCGCCGAACTGCAGGTCGAGGGAGCGATTCCCGGCGCGCCGGAAGGGGAGGCGTCGCGATGAGCACGGCGTCCGGAGCGCCGGGCGTGGTGCTGCACGATCGCCGCGCCGGAGTGCTGACGATCACGATCAACCGTCCGGAGCAGAAGAACGCCGTAGACCACGAGGTGGCCGTACAGCTCGGGGCGGCCGTGGATCTGCTCGACGGGGACCCGGAGCTGACGGCCGGCGTCCTCACGGGCGCGGGCAGGGTGTTCAGCGCGGGCATGGACCTGAAGGCATTCGCCAGGGGTGAGCTGCCGGTGCTCCCCGGCCGGGGATTCGGCGGACTCACCCGAACGACCGTGCGCAAGCCGTTGATCGCCGCGGTCGAGGGCTGGGCGCTCGGCGGTGGCTTCGAGATGGTGCTGGCCTGCGACCTGATCGTCGCGGCGGAGGACGCCCGCTTCGGGTTCCCCGAGGTCATGCGCGGGCTGGTGGCCGCGGAGGGCGGACTGGTCAGGCTGCCGCGCCGCCTGCCGTACCACGTGGCGATGCGTGTGCTGCTCACGGGCGAGCCGCTGACCGCCGCCGAAGGCAAGGAGCACGGCCTCGTCAACGAGCTGACCCCGTCCGGCGCCGCGCTCGGCGTGGCCCGCGAACTGGCGGAGCGCGTCGGGCGGAACGCTCCGCTGGCGCTCGCGGCCGTCAAGGAGGTCGTGCGCGAGACACAGAGCCTGAACGAGAGCGACGCCTTCCGGCGGCAGGACGAGCTCACGAGCGGGGTGTTCGCCAGCGAGGACGCGCAGGAAGGCGCACGGGCGTTCGCCGACAAGCGCGCCCCCGTCTGGCACGGCCGGTGATGCCGGCCGATTCCTTCCCCCGCAGCCCGTGTACGACTTCCAGGAGCAGTGACCACCCATGAATGCGCACAGAAACGTCCGCCGCGTGGCGATCGTCGGGACCGGCACCATCGGTGCGAGCTGGGCGACGCACTATCTCGTCCGCGGCTTCGACGTCACGGCGACCGACCCCGCCCCCACCGCGGAGACGGCCCTGCGGTCGTACGTGGCGGCGGCATGGGACGCGGCGGCCTCCATTGGGCTCGCACCCGACGCCTCGCCGGAGCGCCTGAGCTTCACCGCGGACCTTCGCCAGGCACTCGGAGACGCCGATTTCGTACAGGAGAACGCACCGGAGCGCCCGGAGCTGAAGGTCCGCCTGTTCGCCGACATCGACGATGCCACGCCGCCGGACGCGATCATCGCGTCGAGTTCGTCGGGCATCACGATGAGCGCCATCCAGGCCGAGTGCCGCCATCCGGAGCGGACCGTCATCGGCCATCCCTTCAACCCGCCGCACATCATCCCGCTGGTCGAGGTAGTCGGTGGGACGAGGACCGCGCCGGAGACGATCCGGGAGGCCATGTCGTTCTATGCCGCCATCGGCAAGAAACCGATTCACCTCAAGAAGGAGCTCCCCGGGCACGTCGCCAACCGGATCCAGGCCGCGCTGTACCGCGAGGTGGTCTACCTGGTCCAGGAGGGAGTGCTCGACGTGGCGGACTCCGACGACGCGGTGTCCTGGGGGCCGGGGCTCAGATGGGGGGTCATGGGCCCCCATCTGCTGTGGCATCTCGGCGGAGGAGAGGGCGGCATCCAGCACTTCATGGACACCCTCATGCCGCGGATGGTCGAGTCCTGGCAGCAACTGGGCACTCCCGAGTTCACGCCCGAGCTCAGGGAGACGATCGTGAACGGCGTCCTGGAGGAGGCGGGCGGCCACTCGGTCGACGAACTGGACGCCCGGCGGGACGCGATGCTGTGCGCCCTGCTGGCCGTGCGGGCCGAGCACGAACCGTCCGCCGCGGCCGGTCGCCCGGCGGAGGAAGGACCGTGACGCGGCGTCAGGAAAGACTGTTCGTGCTCGAGGCCAGCAGCGACGGCCGCCTGTTCTCCGTGAACCCCGACGGCTCAGCCAAGAAGGTCCTCGTCACCGGGTGCAGGATCCCCGACGGGGTCGCCGTCGACGTGGTGGCCGGGCACATCTACTGGACGAACATGGGGCTCCCGCCGGAGAACGACGGCTCGATCGAACGAGTGGACCTGGACGGAGGCAACCGGACGACGATCGTGCCCAGCGGCGTCACCCACACGCCGAAGCAGCTCCACCTCGAGGCCGCCGGCCGCAAGCTGTACTGGGGCGATCGCGAGGGCATGCGCGTGATGCGCTGCGACCTCGACGGCTCGCACCCCGAGACCCTGGTGTTGGCAGGACAGGGCGAGGACGACCGCCGCGACGAGACGAAGTGGTGCGTGGGCGTCACGGTCGACCCGGTCGCCGGACACCTCTACTGGACGCAGAAGGGCCCGAGCGACGCCGGACTCGGGAGGATCCTGCGGGCCGGGATCGACCTGCCCGCAGGGGAGAGCCCGGCCGAACGCGGCGACATCGAGGTGCTGTTCGACCGGCTCCCGGAGCCCATCGACCTGGAACTCGACCTCGCCGAGCACATGCTGTACTGGACGGATCGCGGGGACCCGCCGCGCGGCAACACCGTGAACCGCGCTCCGACGGACCCGCGGGGCGGCCGGCGGACGTCCGAGATCCTGATGACCCACCTGATGGAAGGCATCGGCATCGCCCTCGATCCGGACGGCGGCCATATGTACATCACCGACCTGGCCGGGAACGTCTACGCCGCCGGCCTCGACGGATCGGGCCAGAGGGAGATCCTCATCCTGCAGGGCAACCTCACCGGCATCGCCCATGCCGTGCTGCCCCGCGGGACGGCGGTCTAGGCCGCGCCCGTCGGGCCGGGAGAGTCCACACGGGTGACCGGGACTCCTCCGGACGCCCGGCCGAGCAGCGTCAGCTCCACCGCCCCCGGGCCCGATGGCGTCGTCCCGTCGCAGAGGACCGCCAGAGCGAGCGTGTTCTCCCCCCGGGTGTCGAGCACCCCGTTCGGCAGCACGAAGGTGTGCTGCGGACCCACGTCGTTGATGTACTGGCCCATGTTCCAGCCGTTGAGGAAGATCTGCACCCGGTAGGCGCGGGTCGGCTCGTCGGTGAGGGTCAGCCCGATCGACGCGTCCGTCCCGGGATCGACCGCGAGCCGGAATCCGGTCCGGTACCAGACCACGCCCTGTAGCCGCTCGGCCCGCGGCAGGGCGACGGACTGCCAGTCGCCGTCCGCGAAGCCGGGCAGATGCCAGCCGTGCCGCTCCCCGTACAGCCCGCCGTTGTTGAGCGGACCGCGCACCGGATCGGGTGCCGTCCCGCCCTGGATCCGCCACCCGACCCTGGGCGACGCGCCGCCGAAGGTGACGGAGACCAGTCCCCGTCCCGCCTTGTGGGTGTCGTCGGCCCGGCCGTCCTGGTCGTGCTGCATCCGGCGGACGAGGACGGACAGGATGTGGGACCCCTTCTCCTTGCCCACTGCGGACCCTTTCTCCGGCGGGAGCGGGAACGTCGCCGTCGCCGCCCATGTCGCCTGCCGCACCGTCTTCTTGTCCGGCACGGGCATCCGGTGCGTGCCCAGCGGCTCTCCGTCCAGCCACGCCATCAGCAGCCCTTGAGTGCCGGTGACATACGAGAGCGAGACCGACTCGGCGTCCGCCGCGTCCTCGAAGCGGCCCCGGTACCAGACGTCCCCGTAGTGGAAGCCGTAGTCGTCCGCGAAGAGGACGGGTGCTCCCGCGGGCACGGGTGTCGTGCTGTAGGAGGACGTCAGGTCGGCCGTCCGCCATGCCGAGTCGTCGAAGCCGGCGGCCGACTCGGGGTTCTCGGCCTTCCGCCGCCACCCGCTCAGCGCGGGCAGCCGGACCGGTCCCGCACCCGGCAGCGGCCGGGTGGCGCGCAGGCTGCCGGAGGCGGTGACGCGTGCCGGCACGGGCCGTCCGTTCCAGACGACCTCCGTCACCCCGCGCGGTACCCACACCTCCAGGTCCGCTTCCTCGACGGTGTCGCCGGTCAGGTGCGCGGCCGTGCCGCGCAGGACGGCGGTGCGCAGCAGCGCGGGCCCGTACACCAGGAGGGAGCCCGACGGGGTGTCATGGCGCCACAGGCGTACGGACGTCTGGTCGTCGGCGAGGAGCAGCAGCAGCGGTCGCGGCACTCCTGCGCCCTCCACCAGCACCCGGGCGAGACCGCCGAGCCGGGCGTCCACGTGCAGCGCCCCGTCCCGGTACCCGTACAGGGCCTCGCCTTCGAGCACGGTGGCGGACGGTTTGCTCGCGCACTCCAGGACGGTCTGTGTCGCCTCGCCGGAGCGGCCCGTGAACACGGCGACGTCCTGGCGGCCCGCGGTCAGGTACAGCATGGGCTGGGCGGTGGAGTGGCGCAGGGTGCGCGGGCCGAGGGAGAGGCCGGTGGTCAGTAGCCGGGCGTCGCGGCCGGGGAGGGCCACGCGGACGGTGGTCCCGGAGAGAGGGACGGCGGCGACGGCCTCGGTGGAGGTGTCGTTCCGCAGCACGTAGACGTGCGCCTTGGTGTCGGGGTTGACGAGGTGATAGGCCCTCAGGCCCGGACCGCCGCCGGCATCGATGTCCTCGGCGCGGTCGAGTTTGGCCAGATCCGGCACGCTGCGGAGCAGATGGCCGAGCTGGTGCATCGGGACCAGCTTGGCGGTCGGCTGCCGGGCCTCGTCCAGGGCGGCCCCGTAGTCGTACGACGTGTAGACGACCGGCGCGGGCAGCCAGCCCCACGAGGTGCCGCCGAAGGTCATGTAGACGTTGTGGACCTTGATGCCGTTGGCGAGGTTGGTCAGGTAGAACCGCCGCTCGTAGGCCGCGTCCCGGGTGCGGCGCGACTCCGCGTACCCCTCGCCGTCGAACTCGGCGCCGCCCCACGGATCGAACCAGCCGCCCCCGAACTCGGCCAGGAATCCAGGGGTGTCGGGGCTCGCGGTCGACCCGCCCTTGGTCCCTCCGGGGCCGAAGTACCCCCAGTCCGGGGGCGTCTGGAACGGCGAGGGGTAGCCGTCGAAGGCGTACAGCCAACGCCCTTGTTCGCCGCCCGTGTCGAAGGTGCCGGGCGCCCAGTGGCCGTTCCTGCCCTTGTCGTTGTGGAAGAGCGGCACGTCGACGCCGTCCGTGCGCACCTTCCGGTAGAGGTGGGCCATGTAGTCGCGGCCCGTCGCCTCGGTGACGTGGTTCGCGTACTCGTTCTCCAGCTGGTAGAGGACGATGGTGCCGGTCCCCTTGGTGTACAGGTGCCGGACCGCGATCCGGTTCACGGCGGTCAGCCACTCGTCCACATGCCTCAGGTACGTGGGGTGGGCGGTGCGGGCCGTGCCCTCGGTGGCGGTCAGCCAGCCGGGGAAGCCGCCCGCGTCCACCTCGGCGTTGATGTACGGGCCCGGGCGCAGGGTCACGTACAGCCCCGTCTCGGCGGCCGTGCGCAGGAACAGGTCGAGGTCGCGCACGCCCGTGAAGTCGTATCTGCCGGGGGCGGGGGAGTGGTAGTTCCAGGAGACGTAGACGCTGATCGTGTTGTAGCCGTGGGCGCGCAGTTTCTGCAGGACGTCCCGCCAGAGTGAAGGGCTCGGCAGCCGGAACGGATGCACCTCGCCGGACCACAGCACGACCCGTCTGCCGTCGACGATCATCGAGTACTTGTCGAAGCCCACCGAGTGGTCCCGCCCGTCCGCACCCGGCGGCTCGGGGATAGGACCGGTCGGCGCGGTGACGGCGGCGCACTCCTCACCGCTCCCGCCCAGCGAAAGGCCGAGCGCGGCGGTGCCGACGAGCGCGCTGAAGGTACGTCTGCTCAACACCAGGACAGTCTCCTCACGGGCGCGGCTGCCGACATTGTGGCCGGTGACAGGCATCACAATGAGCGTATGAGGATCTCGGCACGGGCGGATTACGCGGTACGGGCGGCACTGGAGCTGACCGTGCGTCAGGGCGGTGATCCGGTGAAGGCGGAGACGGTCGCCTCCGCGCAGGGCATCCCGCACAAGTTCCTGGAGGGGATCCTCGGAGATCTGCGCCGCGGTGGCCTGGTCGACAGCCGGCGCGGCGGCAACGGCGGTTACCGGCTGGCGCGCCCGGCCGACGCGATCACCGTGGCCGACGTCATCCGCGCGGTGGACGGCCCGATCGTCTCGGTGCGCGGCGAACGCCCGAACCGGCTCGCCTACACCGGACCCGCGGAGCCGCTGCTGCCGCTGTGGGTCGCGGTCCGGGCGAACGTCCGCCGCATCCTGGAGGGCGTCACCCTCGCGGACATCGCGACGGGCACGCTGCCGGCCCCGGTGCGGGCACTGGCCGAGGAACCCGCGGCCTGGGAGAACCCCTGACCGGAACTCCGGGCTACGAGGCGCCGCCGCCCATCATCGCGACCAGGTTCCGTACGGGGTCCGGGCCGAACAGGAGAGCGAGGCCCTCGGCCGACTCGGCGGCGGCCCGCTCGGCGCGCGGGAACAGGGCGTGTTCGTACGCGGAGAGTGCGGCTTCGGGGTCGCCGGGGTGCCCGGCGAGCGCCGTAGCCAGCTCCGCGCCGTCCTGCATCGCCGCGTTCGCGCCCTCGCCCGCGAACGGCGACATCAGGTGGGCCGCGTCGCCGAGAAGGGTCACTCCGGGCGTGCGGTTCCAGCTGTGGCCGACCGGGAGGGCGTGGATCTGACGGGGGGTCGGCGTGCCGTCCGCGTCGGCGACGAGAGCACGCAACCGGTCGTCCCAGCCCTCGAAATACCCCAGCAGCTTCGCCTTGGCCGCGGCCGGGTCCGTGAAGTCGATGCCGGGCAGCCAGTCCTCGGGGGCCTTGAAGGCCACGTACGCGTGGATCGAGCCGTCGGTCTCCAGGTGCGTGAGGAAGCCCCTGCCGTCGGCGAGCGAGAACATCATCCCCCCGCCCAGGAGTTCGGCCGTCGCCGGATGTTCGCCGCGAACAAGTTCGTGACGAACATGTTCGTTCATGGGGTCGCCGACGCGAGGTGCGGCAGGTCAAAGGCAGAGGTCAGGCCTGTGCGGCGAAGGAGAGGAAGTCGGTCCAGGCGGCGGGGGAGAGGGTGAGGCGGGGGCCGCACGCGTCCTTGGAGTCGCGGACGTGGACGGTGGCGGGGGAAAGGGCGACCTCGACGCAGTCGCCGGAACCGCTGCTGCTGTAACTCGACTTGTGCCAGGAGAGGGCGACTTCGACGCAGTCGTCCCCGGAGCCGCTGCTGTAGCTGCTCTTGAACCAGGCCAGTTCGGGCGTGCTCATAGCGCTCCTCGCATCTGCTCCAACAGACTCACGGAGTCTTCGAGGGTGAGAGCCTGCGCACGCATCCTGGCATAGCGCTGCTGGAGCACGCTGACCACCTTGGAGTTGGCGATGAGCTGGCCGCTTTCCGGAGCCTCTGTATAGGCGAGCCACTTGTTGTCGGGGGTTTCCAGCAGCTGCATGGGCCCGTGCAGTCCGGCATGGGACGCCCGCACCAACGGCATGACCTGGATCTCGACGTTGCGCAGTTCGGAGGCCGCCAGTACGCGATCGATGAGCTGACGCGTGACGTCCACCCCACCTGTGCGCCGGAGGAACAGGTGCTCTTCGAGGATGAAGCTGAACGCAGTGCTGGGTCGGTCCCGAAGCAGGCGCTGCCGCTCTGCCCGGGCCTCCCACTGCACCTGGATCTGCTCGTCTTCCAGCAGCGGCAACTGGTCCACGAACAACTGACGCGCGTATCCCTCCGTCTGCAACAGGCCCGGCAGTACCCGGCACTCGTACGTGTACAGACTGACCGCCACCGTCTCCAGCCGTGCCCACTGCCGGAACCACGCCGCCAGCCCCGGCTGCCGTGCCAGATGGCCCGCCGCCTTCCGTAAGGCCCCCGTGTTCCCGAGGGCCTCCTCCGCCCGCTCCACGAAGGCCGGGTCCGGCATCCGGCGCCCCAGCTCCACGGACGCCACCGTGTGCTTGGAGAACCGCACCAGTTCGCCGAACTGGTGCCGGCTGAGCCCCGCGTGCTCTCGTAACGCCTGCACCACCGCCCCGAACGTCCGCAGACTGTCCGAGGACTCCGGCTCTCCGCCCGCACCCGTCGCGCCATCCAACACCGTAGGCCACCTCCCGCGGCCATGGTCACGGAAAGTAACTGGTACTGTCCAGTCGGTGAACGCGTACGCTGCCGCAGCGTACGCGCTGTCGACCTGGTGAAGTGCCCCTCCCGCCCGCCAGATTGGGCGCATGACCGCACCTCCCACTCCCCAAGACCCGTTTACTGCACGTGTGTTCGTGCAGCGCCTCAGCGCCACCCCGCGCGGCGCCCGGCTGGCCCGCCACCTCGCGCTCAACCAGTTGCACACCTGGGGCGTCCCGCACGGGACGGACACCTCCGAGGCCGCTGCCGTGATCGTCGCCGAACTGGCCGCGAACGCGGTGACACATGGCCGCGTACCCGGCAGGGACTTCGAGTTGCGGCTGTCCCTGGTCACCGGCAGTGTCCGGATCGAGGTGAGCGACACCCGGAGCGGGCCGCCGCACCCGCCGGCGCCCGGCGCGGTGCGGTCACCGGCCGCCTTGGCGGAGAGCGGCCGCGGGCTTGTGCTCGTCGACGCGCTCGCCGACCGGTGGGAGGTGCTGGACCGCGAGCCGCCCCCCGGCAAGACCGTGCGCGTCGAGATCGATCTGCCGGGCGGGTGGAAGCCCTCGGCAGAGCAGTCCGGCCGGCCCGGGGCGTCTCTGCGGGCACACGGCACCCGTCCGGCTCGGGCCGGTTGGGCGGCGGAGGGTCGGTGGGGGTGAGGGGCGGCTCAGCCGACCTGGTTGTACATCGCGCCCGCCGCCGGCCAGCCGGTCGGCTCGGGGACCGGCTCCGGCTGGGTGCGGCCGCGGACCTGGGCGGCCGTGAGGCCGCCCGCGGCGGGCATGCCGCGCCGGTTCTGCGCGGCAGCCGCCAGCCCGGGCAGACCGGTCTGCGGAACGGGCTGCAAGCCGGTCGCGGGGGCCGGAGCGACCCCCGGCGGCGTCGCGGGGGCCATGGGGACGGCGGCTGCCGGGGCGGGCATCGGTACCGGCATCGGCGCGGGTGCCGGCATGGGAGCGGGCATGGGCACGGGTACCGGCATGGGGGCGGCCGGCGTCGGCAGCGGAGCCGGCGCGGGCATGGGGGCCGGGGCGGGCGCCGGGGCCGAGCCCGGGGCCAGCGGCATCGACGCGGCCTGGGAGGCGAGCCCCATGACACCGGCCCCGTTCGTCTGGCTGACGAGCCGGTCCACCGCCGCCGTGCCCGAGCTGTAGCTGGTCCCTGTGCTCAGCTCGGGCACGGCGGCTCCTCTCCTGGTCCCGTAGAGCACCTGCTCCATGGCGGACACCAGGCGACGCACGTCCACCTCGGGGCGCACCACGAGCCGCAGGAAGCGGCTGGATGAACCGATCTTGTTGCCGCACTCGCGGACCAGGATCCGGTGCTCGGTCAGCAGCCGGTCCCTGACCACGGTGCCCTCGGCGCCGACGGGGAGGCGCACGAAGAGAAAGTTGCCCTGCGACGGGTAGACCGTCAGGCCGGGGAGCTGGGAGAGCTGGCGGGACATGTCCAGGCGATCCCGACGGACCTCGTGCAGGCTCTCCATGTACTCGGAGGCGTGCTCCTTCAGCATGAACACTACGTGCTCGGCGAAGGAGTTGAGGTTCCACTTCGGCAGCATCGAGCGGACCTTGCCCGCGAGCGAGGGGTTGGCGACCAGATAGCCGAACCGTATGCCGTGCAGGCCGAAGTTCTTGCCGAGGCTGCGCAGCACGATGACGTTAGGGCGCATCACGGCGTCCTGGACGACGCTCGGTTCGTTCTCGGCGTCGGCGAACTCCAGGAACGACTCGTCGATCACCACCAGGTCCAGATCCGCCATCGCGTCCATGAACTGCACGAGCGCCTGGCGGTGCACGAACCCGCCGTCGGGGTTGTTCGGGTTGCAGACGACGGCGACGCGGGTGCCGCGTCTACGGATGAACTCGGCGTACTGCGCCAGGTCCAGGGCGAATCCGCTGGACTCCTGGAGCGGGAACATGTCGACGCGCTTGCCGGTCTCCATCGGCTGGTCGGTCCAGCGGCCGAAGGTGGGGACGGGGACGGCGAGGGACTCGCGGACCAGCAGGTGGTCGATCCAGGTGATCAGCTCGGTCGAGCCGTTGCCCATCGCCACGCACTGCGGCGGCAGCTGGAGCAGGTTGCACAGCTCGGCCGTGATCGTGTCGGCGCTGCTCGGGTAGTAGGTGACGATCTCGCGCAGCCGCGTCGCCATCTCGTCGAACATGGCGGACGTGGGGAAGTACGGGTTGCACGGGATGCAGAAGTCCACCGGGCCGGTACCGTCGCCACCCTCCCGCGTCAGCGCTGCCATCGAGGGGCTGTGCGCTGCGGTGCTGCGGAAGAGCGAGGTGACGTTGTCGGCCATGGAACCTCCGTATGAGGCGGGCCCGGTGGGGACGACCGGGCCCGTCGACTTTCAGGTGGCCCGTGCAGGGGGGGAGCACGGGCCGCCCTTTCATACGGATGCGCGGGAGGCGGTGTTCAACTGATGTGAAAGAGGTGTGTCTTCGGGAACCGTTCCCGCTGGTGGTGCGTCACGCGCCCGGCGAGTCGGGGACGGGTCGCACGAGGAAGCGCAAGGCCCCCACCGCCGGGTGGGGGCCTTGCCGGCTCACGAACCGGACTTGCGTTTGTTCCACACGTCGAAGCCGACCGCCACCAGCAGGGCCAGGCCCTTGATGACCTGCTGCCAGTCGGTGCCGACGCTGAGGAGGTTCATGCCGTTGTTCAGCACGCCGAGGACAAGACCGCCGATGATCGCGCCGAGGACGGTACCCACACCGCCGCTCATGGACGCGCCGCCGATGAACGACGAGGCGATCGCCTCGAGTTCGAAGTTCACACCCGCCTTCGGTGAGGCCGCGTTCAGGCGGGCCGCGACCACCAGACCCGCCAGGGCCGCGAGCACGCCCATGTTCAGGAACACCTGGAAGGTGACCCGCTTGTCCTTGACGCCGGACAGCTTCGCCGCCGGCAGGTTGCCGCCGATCGCGTAGATGTGGCGGCCGAACACGGCGTTGCGCATCACATAGCCGTAGCCGGCCACGAGGACACCGAGGATGATCAGCACGATCGGGGCACCCTTGTAGCTGGCGAGCAGCAGCGTCAGGACGAACACCGCGGCGACCAGTGCGACGAGCTTCAGCGCGAACAGCCGCCCGGGCAGCACGTCGAGGGCGAACTCCTGCTGCCGCCGCCGGTCCCGCATCTCCTGCCGTACCACGGCCGCGATCAGCACGAGGCCGAGGAGCAGTGTGAGGTTGTGGTAGTTGGTGTTCGGGCCGGCCTCGGGCAGGAAGCCGTTGCCGATCTTCTGCAGCCCGTCCGGGAACGGGCCGAGGGTCTGCCCCTTGAGCAGGATCTCCGTCAGACCGCGGAACAACAGCATCCCGGCGAGGGTGACGATGAACGACGGTATGCCGAGATACGCGATCAGGAACCCCTGGACCGAGCCCGCCACCGCGCCCACCAGCAGGCACAGCACCAGGGCGAGGGGCCACGCCACATGATGGCTGACCGTCAGCACGGCGGCGAACGAGCCGACGAACGCCGTCAGCGAACCGACCGAGAGGTCGATGTGCCCCGCGATGATCACCAGCATCATGCCGATCGCGAGGATCAGGATGTAGCTGTTCTGCAGCACCAGGTTGGAGACGTTGCGCGGCAGCAGCAGGTCCCCGCCGGTCCAGATCTCGAAGAGGACGACGATCAGGCCGAGCGCGATCAGCATGCCGTACTGCCGCATGTTGCGGCGCAGACCGTTCAGCATCAGCTGGAGCAGACCCTCGCCGCCGGCCGATCCGCTTCTGCCCGGCGGCGCGGGGGCCGGGGTCTTCGCGGTCACATCGGCGCTCATCGCGTCACCTCTTTGTCCTTCGTCATATGGCGCATCAGCACTTCCTGCGTGGCCTCGGCCCGCGGCACCTCACCGGTCAGCCTTCCGGCGGCCATCGTGTAGATGCGGTCGCACATACCGAGCAGCTCCGGCAGCTCGGAGGAGATGAAGACGACCGCCTTGCCCTGGGCGGCCAGCCGGTCGATGACCGTGTAGATCTCGTACTTGGCGCCCACGTCGATACCGCGCGTGGGTTCGTCCAGGATCAGCACATCGGGCCCCGAGAAGATCCACTTGCTGAGGACGACCTTCTGCTGGTTGCCTCCGGACAGCTTGCCCACCGGCTCGAAGACGGTCGGCGCCTTGATGTTCATGGACTTCCGGTAGCCCTCGGCGACCTGCCGTTCCTCGTGCTCGTCGACCACGCCCCGCTTCGCCACCTTCTTCAGCGCGGTCAGCGAGATGTTCCGGTTGATCGTGTCGATGAGGTTCAGTCCGTAGTGCTTGCGGTCCTCGGTGACGTACGCGATGCCGTGTCCGACCGCCTCGGCGACGGTCTTCGTACGGATCTCCCGGCCGTCCTTGAGCACCGTGCCGCTCGCGTAGCGGCCGTAGGCGCGCCCGAAGACGTTCATGGCCAGCTCGGTGCGCCCGGCGCCCATCAGTCCCGCGATGCCGACGATCTCTCCGCGCCGCACCTGGATCGACACATCGTCGACGACCTTGCGCTGCTGGTCGATCGGGTGGAACACCGTCCAGTTGCGGATCTCCAGCGCCGGGGCCGCGTCCTCTTCGGCCTCGTGCGGAGTGCGCTCGGGGAAGCGGTGGTCGAGGTCGCGGCCCACCATGCCGGCGATGATCCGCTCCTCGGTCGTCTCCGGTGCCTTCACATCGAGCGTCTCGATGGTGCGTCCGTCGCGCAGGATGGTCACCGAGTCGGCGACCCGGCGGATCTCGTTCAGCTTGTGGGAGATGATGATCGAGGTGATGCCCTGGTTCTTCAACTCCAGGATGAGATCGAGGAGTTTGCCGCTGTCCTCGTCGTTCAGGGCCGCCGTCGGCTCATCGAGGATGAGCAGCTTCACCGACTTCGACAGCGCCTTCGCGATCTCCACCAGCTGCTGCTTGCCCACGCCGATGTCGGCGACCCGGGTCTCCGGGTGCTCGTCGAGACCGACGCGGCGCAGCAGTTCCGTGGCGTGCTTGAGGGTGTCGTTCCAGTTGATGAAACCGCGCGTGGCGTGCTCGTTGCCGAGGAAGATGTTCTCGGCGATGGACAGGAACGGCACCAGCGCCAGCTCCTGATGGATGATGACGATGCCGTGCTGCTCGCTCGCCCGGATGTCCCTGAAGCGGCAGATCTCCTCCTCGAAGAGGATCTCGCCTTCGTAGGTGCCGTGCGGATGGACGCCGGAGAGCACCTTCATCAAGGTGGACTTCCCGGCGCCGTTCTCCCCGCAGATGGCGTGGACCTCGCCCTGACGGACGGTCAGGGTGACGTCCGACAGCGCCTTGACGCCGGGAAAGGTCTTGACGATCGAGCGCATTTCCAGGACGGGTCCCGCCATGGTCGTGCCTTCCAATCAGTGTGGGGTCGGGTACGGCCGCGGGGTCACTTGAGCTCGGCGTCGGTGTAGTAGCCGCCCTTGACCAGGGTCTCCTCGTAGTTGGTCTTGTCGACGCTCACCGGCTGCAGCAGGTACGACGGGACGACCTTCGCTCCGTTGTCGTAGGTCTTGGAGTCGTTGACCTCGGGCTTCTTGCCGGCCAGGACGTCGTCGACCATCGTCGAGGCGACCTCGGCGAGTTTGCGGGTGTCCTTGTAGACGGTCTGCGTCTGCTCACCGGCGATGATCGACTTCACCGAGGCCAGCTCGGCGTCCTGGCCGGTGACGACCGGAAGCGGCTTGCTCTTGCTGCCGTAGCCGTCCGACTTCAGCGAGGACAGCACGCCGATGGAGATGCCGTCGTACGGCGACAGGACGGCGTCGACCTTCTGGCTCTTGTACGAGGAGGTGAGGATGTCGTCCATGCGCTTCTGCGCGGTGGCGCCGTCCCAGCGCAGGGTGGTGACCTTGTTGAGCGCGGTCTGGCCGGAGCGGACGACCAGCTTCTTGCTGTCCATGTACGGCTTCAGGACGCTCATCGCGCCGTTGAAGAAGTACTTGGTGTTGTTGTCGTCGTTGGAGCCGGCGAACAGCTCGATGTTGAAGGGGCCCTTGCCGTCCTTCAGGCCGAGCTTGTCGACGATGTAGCCCGCCTGCAGTTCGCCGACCTTCGTGTTGTCGAAGGAGGCGTAGTAGTCGACGTTCTTGGTGCCGAGGATCAGCCGGTCGTAGGCGATGACCGGGATGTGGGCGTCGGCGGCCTCCTGGAGCACGTTGTTCAGCGACTTGTTGTCGATGGCCGCGACGATCAGGCCCTTGACGCCCTGGGTGATCAGGTTCTCGATCTGCGAGACCTGGGTGTCCGGGTCGTCCTCGCCGTAGACGAGCTTGGTCTTGTAGCCCTTGGCCTGGAGGTTCTTGACGACGTTGTTGCCGTCGGAGATCCAGCGCTCGGAGGACTTCGTCGGCATCGCGATGCCGATGGTGCCGCCCTTGGCGCTCCCCTTGTCCTCCTTGCTGCCGCCCTCGCTGTTCTGGCCGCAGGCGGACAGGGTCAGGGCGAGGGAGGCGGCTGCGGCTGTCGCGGCGAGAGCGGCTCTACGAGTGCGCATGGCTGATCAGTCCTCGTTCTTCTCGTCGTTGAGTGGGGTGACATCAGTGGGAAACCGGTGCAGCGGGCCGGGCAGCCGGGAGCCGAGCGGCGCCATGTCGCCGTCCGCGCCGTGCCGGGCGAGCAGGTCGAGAGCGAGCCGGCCGCGCCGCACCCGCTCCCGGGCGGTGTCCAGGGTCAGGTCCCGCAGATGGGTGCCGTACGGGTAGATCCCGGGGGCCTTGGACAGACCGAACTTCAGATACAGCGGTGCGCCGCGCCGGATGAGCTCGGCGACCTCGTACATCCGCACGTAGCCGCCGAGGTCGTCGGGGGCCTCGATGTACATGTCCATGGGGGCGGCGGAGACCCGCCGGATCTCGGTGAGATGATCGAGCGTCAGGTCACTCGGCACGTTGACGGAGTCGGCGCCGAGGTGCTCGAAGACGGAGTACGACGCCGGGTTGACCGGCCCGACGAGCGCGGACACCTTGAGGGTGGTGTCGGCCGGGATGATCCCCGCCGTGCGGGCCCGGTGCAGCGTCCACAGCACCCCCTCGTCGGCGACGAGCAGGCACTTGACGCCCAGTTCCGTGGCCCGGACGGCGTCCTCGACACAGCCGGCGACGGCGTCGTGGCCGCGGGCGCGCAGCCCGGCCCCGCGCGAGTCGGTGCGCACGGAGCCGCCGATGTCCCAGGTCCCGCGCGGCCCCGTGAACAGGCACAGTTCGATGTCGCGCTCACCGGTCGCCTCGACCATCTCGGTGATCTCGGCGTCGGTCAGCATCCACACTCCGCTGCCCTGGCTGATGCGGTGGATGGGCACGTCGAGCCGGGAGGACTCCTTGAGGACCACGGCCAGCGCCTCGGGTCCCTCGCACGAGGGGATCTCGGTGCGCCAGCGGCCGCCTCCGGGGAAGGTGTGCGGAGAGGCGTCGGCGGGGCAAGGGACGGGGGCGCCCAGGCCGAGCGCGGCGAGCACCTGCTCACCGGGCCTGCGGGCTGCCGTAGCGGAGTCGGTCACAAGGCGTCCTTCATGTTCGGTATTTCGGACAACGTTCGTGTCGTGGGGCGTGGAGAGGCCGGGTGGTACGCCGGCACGGAACTCGTCGGGTGATTCCGTGCCGGCGTACGGTCCGGGAGTGTCAGGGACGCAGCAGGACCTTGCCGACCTTCGGATCGCCGGATCCCACCAGTTCCATGGCCCGCGGGAACCCGTCGAGCGGCAGTTCGTGTGTGATCAGGGGAAGCGGATCGAGCAGCCCGGCGCCGAAGACCCGGACCGTGTGCGCCCAGGCGTCCGGCGGCGCCCCGAACACGGTGTGCACCTCCAGTTGCCGTACGACGAGATCGGTGGGGTCGAGGCCCTCGGCGCCGGGTGCCGGGATGCCGGTGAGGACGAGGCGTCCGCCGCGCCTGGGCAGGGCCGCTGCGGTGCGCGCGGCGGAAGCGGACCCGGCGGTCTCGATGACGACGTCGAAGCCTGCCGGGAGGTGCTGGTCCCGGGTGCGGAAGTCGGTGGCGCCGAACTGCCGGGACAGTGCCTCGCGGTCGTCGCGGGTGCCGACCACCAGCAACTCGGCCGGGGAGAGGGCCTTGAGGAACTGCACGGCGAACATGCCGAGCGTGCCGGTGCCCACCACGGCGACGCGCTCGCCGGGCCGGGCGTTCGCCTTGAGCGCGGCGGCCGCGATACAGGCGGCGGGCTCCAGCAGGGCCGCCGCCGTCAGGTCGGCGTTCTCGGGGAGGACGTGCAGCAGACGGGCCGGGAGTGTGAGGGTGGCGGCCATCGCGCCCGGCTGGGTGAAGCCCGTCTCCTCGTACCCCGAGGTGCACAGGGTTGTCTCGCCCGCGTGACAGCGGTCGCACACCTGGCAGTTGCGGAAGCCCTCCCCGACGGTTCCGCGGCCGACGAGTGCCTCGGGCACTCCGGCGCCGACCGCTTCGACGGTGCCGGACCACTCGTGACCGGGCACGAGGGGATAACGGACGTAGCCCTCGGGCCGGTTGCCCTGGAAGACCTCGCGGTCGCTGCCGCAGATGCCGACGGCGTACACCCGTACGAGCGCCTCTCCGGGGCCCGGCGCCACCGGTTCGTGGCGGGCCAGACGGTGCACGCCCGGCGCCTCGACGACGACCTCGGTGCTCACTGCGTCCCCTTCGGCTTGCGCTGCTCCCAGCCCTCGGCCCACAGGTCGAACCGGGTCTGCTGCTGCGGGAACTCGGCCGCCGCGTCGGTGTCCAGCTCCACACCGAGCCCGGGGGCGTCGGAGAGGTGGAAGTAGCCGTCGACGACCTCGGGCGCGCCCTTGACCACCTTCTTGATCTCCGCGTCCGCGAAGTCGTTGAAGTGCTCGAGGATCTTGAAGTTCGGGGAGGTGAAGCCGACCTGGAGGGAGGCGGCGGTGAGCACGGAGCCGCCCACGTTGTGCGGGGCCACCAGCATGTAGTGGGTCTCGGCGGTGGCGGCCAGCTTCCGGGTCTCCCAGATGCCGCCGATGTGGCCGACGTCCGGCTGGAGGATGTCGGCGGCCTGGTTCTCGAACAGCTCGCGGAACTCGATGCGGTCATGGATGCGTTCGCCGGTGGCGACCGGGATGTCGACCTTCGCCGCGACCTTCTCCAGCGCCTTGAGGTTCTCGGGAGGCACCGGCTCCTCCAGCCAGGCCGGCTTGAACGGCGCGAGCTCGCGGGCGAGCCGGACGGCCGTGGCCGGGGAGAAGCGGCCGTGCATTTCCAGCATCAGCTCGGTCTCCGGGCCGATGGCGTCACGGACGGCCTCGATGAGGGAGACGGAGTAGAGGGTCTGCTCGTGGTCGAGCTCGAAGTGGCCGGTGCCGAACGGGTCTATCTTCAGGGCCCGGTAGCCGCGGGCGACGACCTCCTGGGCGGCCTTGTGGTATGCCTCGGGTGTCCGTTCCGTCGTGTACCACCCGTTGGCGTAGGCCTTGACCCGGTCGGTGACCTTTCCGCCGAGGAGTTGCCAGACGGGGACGCCGAGTGCCTTGCCCTTGATGTCCCAGCAGGCCATCTCGACGACCGCGATGCCCGACATCACGATCTCGCCCGCCCGGCCGTAGTCGCCGTACTTCATCCGGCGGACCAGCTCTTCCACCGCGAACGGGTCGGAACCGAGAATGTGGTTGGCCTCCGCCTCGCGCAGATAGCCGAGCAGCGCGTCCGTGTGGCCGAGCATCCGGGTCTCTCCGACCCCGGTGACGCCCTCGTCGGTGTGCACCTGGACGTAGGTCAGGTTGCGCCATGGCGTCCCGACCACGTGTGTGCTGATTCCGGTGATGCGCACGGAAGTTGCCCCTCGCTGCTCGGACGGTGCTTCGTCGGCTAAGACTGGCGTGTTCGAAATTTCGTCACGCGTTCGAAATGCTGGCGTGACAGTAAGGAGGGGGCGGCGGGGGTGTCAATGGGGCGTACGCATAACGGTTTCGGCAAGCGATCCGGGAACGCCGTAGCACTCCGTGTTCAACTCGCCACACCATTCCGGGTGGTTCAGCACACAACTTTCACAGCTGCCCCTAGGAACGTTACCCGTGCGGAATTTAGTCTTCCCGCGTCATGGACTATTGCCACCCGTGCCGAAGGCACCTCAATGGCGCCCTCGCCTGCCCGGGGTGCGGCACACCTGTCGAAGAACTGCACGCGTACGCCGCCGCGGAGGAGGGCAAACACCCCGCAGGCGACGGCTACGAGGGATACGACGGCACGGACGGTTCCGAGGAACCCGAGGTGCCCTACGAGGACGAACCCGCGCGGCCCGGGCGGTCGCAGGGCCGGCGGCGGTCGAAGAGTCGCGTCGCCTCGGGCGACGGTGACGGCGCTCCCGAGGGGCGGGCCGGGCGTCGCGACCGCAAGGCCGCGGCCCATCGCCGGCGGCGCAGGCGGGTGCTGCTCGTGGGCGCCGGGCTGCTGCTGGCGGCGGGTGCCCTGAGTTTGGCCGAACTCGGCATAGAGGCGCCCGGGACCACTCCGAAGACCGCGGCCGCCGGGGACGAGACGGCGGACGGCGGCGCCTCCGTGAAGGAGGGCACCGCGATGCCCGATGGCGGCGGTGCCACCGGTGCGACCTCGATCTCCGCATCCACCTCCGCGTCTCCGTCGGCGTCGGAGTCCGCCAAGGACAAGAAGGACGACAAGAAGAAGGCCGACAACGAGACGCCGTCGCCGACCGCGACGGTCCTCCCGACTCGCACGGCCCAGGCCCCCCAGCCGACGCCGTCGTCCACGCCGAGCAGCGCTCCGGCGACGAAGCCGCCCTCGGCCAGCCCGACTCCGCGACCGTCGCCGACGAAAACCTGCAACCGTTTCCTGTGGTGGTGCACCTGAGCAGTCCGCGGGGCGAGCGGATGCGCCGCTCGACTTCCGGGCCGCCGGGCCGTCCCCGGCGCCCGGCTTCCGGGGGCGCCTGAGCCGGCACGCCGGGCGGCCGCAGCGGGTGACCGCGCGGTGAACTACGCCCCCAGCATCCGGCGGAGCAGGTCCCGCAGGGACAGCCGTTCGGCGTCGGACAGTCCCGCCAGCGGCTCGCGGGCGAAGTCGAGGGAGTCGCGCAGGCCGCGCGCGACCCGGCGGCCCTCCTCCGTGGCCACCGCGAGCTTCACACGGCGGTCGGCCGGGTCCGGGTGGCGCTCCACCAGACCCCGCGCCTCCAGTCGGTCCACGATCCCGGTGACGTTGGACGGCTCGCACTTCAGCTTCTGCGCCAGCCGCCGCATCGGCAGCGGTTCGAGCGAGAGCAGGCCGAGCAGCCGCGCCTGCGCCCCGGTCAGCGCGTGCTCGGCCGCGGCCTCCTCGTACTCCTCGTGGTAGCGGGCCACGACCGTGCCGATGAGCTCCACGACCTCCAGGGTCAGGGGGTCTATGCGGGATGTCTTCTGGGTGGCCATGGCATCCAGGCTACCCCGTTACTTGACAGCATGAAATATTCAGGCGCATGGTTGTTTCAGGTACTGAAGTACTTAGAGCCGCAGCCGTGAGGAAAGGCGCCATGACCGATTCCCCCACCCTCCCCTCCGTCAGCCGCGAATGGCACCTGGTCAGCCGCCCGGTCGGCTGGCCCAAGCCCGAGGACTTCGCCCTGGTCGAGGCGGAGATCCCGCAGCCGGGCGAGGGCCAGGTGCTCGTACGGAACAAGTACGTCTCCGTCGACCCCTACATGCGCGGCCGCATGAGCGCCGCCAAGTCGTACGCGGCCCCCTACGAGCTGGGCCGGCCGATGCAGGGCGGCGCGGTCGGCGAGGTCATCGCCTCCAACGCCGAGGGGATCGAGGCCGGCGACCACCTCCTGCACTTCCTGGCCTGGCGCGAGTACGCGGTGGTGGACGGCAAGCAGGCCGTCAAGGTCGACCCCGAGGCCGCTCCGCTCTCCACCTACCTCGGCGTGCTGGGCATGACCGGCCTGACCGCCTACGCCGGTCTGCTGCGCACCGCCTCCTTCAAGGAGGGCGACTCCGTCTTCGTGTCGGGTGCCGCCGGTGCGGTCGGCAGCCAGGTGGGCCAGATCGCCAAGCTCAAGGGCGCCTCCCGGGTCATCGGTTCCGCGGGCTCCGACGAGAAGGTCAAGCTCCTGCTGGAGGAGTACGGCTTCGACGCCGCCTTCAACTACAAGAACGGTCCGGTGAGCCGGCAACTGCGCGAGGCCGCTCCGGAGGGCGTGGACGTGTACTTCGACAACGTCGGCGGAGAGCACCTGGAGGCCGCCATCGGGTCCCTCAACCGGGGCGGCCGGATCGCCGTCTGCGGCATGATCTCCGTCTACAACGACACCGAGCCCGCGCCCGGTCCGAGGAACCTCGTCCGCCTCATTCAGACCCGTGGCCGTATCGAGGGCTTCCTCGTCAGCGACCACTACGACCTGCAGCCGCAGTTCGTCCAGGAGGTCGGTCCCTGGGTCCGCTCCGGCGACCTCAAGTACCGCGAGACCGTGGTCGAGGGCATCGAGAACAACCTGGAGGCGTTCTTCGGCGTGCTGCGCGGCGACAACATCGGAAAGATGATCGTCAAGCTCTGACAGCAGCCCGCAGTTGCCCGCGGCGGCCGGCCTCGCCGCGGGCACGCTCCTCGGTGCCCGGCCGCGTGGGTAAAGTCTCCCCCATGCATGATCTAGGGGCGGGATTCGGTCATCTCCTGAAGGGCCAGCGATGGGTGGCCCGGCACGGCAGGCAGTACGGCTTCGGCCTCCTGCCGGGGCTGATAACCCTGGTGCTGTACACGGCGATACTCGTCGCCTTGGCCCTGTGGGGCGATGACGCCGTCACCTGGGCCACACCGTTCGCCGACACCTGGCCGAGCCCCTGGCTCGGCCTCTTCCGCGGCTTTCTCACGGCCGTCCTGTTCGCCCTCGCCCTCCTCCTCGCCGTGCTCACCTTCACGGCGGTCACCCTTCTCGTCGGGCAGCCCTTCTACGAGAGCCTCTCGGAGCGGGTCGACCGCGACGTCTCCCCGGACGGCACCGCCCCGCAGTCGGGTCTGCCCCTCCACCGCGAACTGTGGATCTCGACGCGCGACAGCCTCCGCATCCTCGTCCGCGCGGCGCTCTGGGGCGTCCTCCTGTTCGCCCTCGGCTTCCTCCCGCTCGTCGGGCAGACCGTCGTCCCCGTGGCCGGCTTCTTCGTCACCGGCTTCTTCCTCACCGAGGAACTCACCGCCGTCGCCCTCCAGCGCCGCGGCGTGGAACTCCGCGAGCGCCTCACCCTGCTGCGCTCGCGCAAGCTGCTCGTCTGGGGCTTCGGCACGCCCCTCGGCCTGGCCTTCCTCGTCCCCTTCGTCGCGGTCTTCCTGATGCCGGGCGCGGTCGCGGGCGCCACGCTGCTGGCTCGCGACCTGCTGGGCGAGGAGTCGGCCGGGGCGGAAGACCCCAAGGGCGAGCAGGTCAGCCGCGCCTGACGCCGAACGCGGTGTCCGCGGCCACCGTCACGATGGACCTCACCTGGGCGATGATGTCGAGCCGGTTGCGTACGAACTCGGGGTCGGTGACCGTGCCGGTCGCCGGGTCCGTGTTGCCCTGGACCTGGCCGTCATGGCGTCACCGTACGACATGCGTATCGCCCTCATGCCGCCGCAGGACCACGCGAATTGTCGCTCCACAGGCGACGACCGGTACGCGATGCGGGTGCGAGGTCCGGGGTGTGGACTCGAACGCCTGCTCGTTTGTGAAGGGTTCGTACGAGATCCAGGCCCGGCGCTCGATCGCGGACCACTGGCTCACGACGGGGATTAACGTCTGATCCGGGGCAGGCCTCCCCGCGAGCAGCCCCGGTCCGGGACCTGACCCCTGGACCGGGGCTCGGGGCGTTGCGGGGCCGGTGCCGCGCGGCGGGAGCGGCTAGGCCCGTACCCCGAAGGCGTACACCGTCTCCGAGCGGTACACCTCACCCGGTCGCAGGACGGTGCTCGGGAAGTCCGGCCGGTTCGGGGAGTCCGGGAAGTGCTGCGTCTCCAGCGCGATCCCGTCGCCGGGGGCGAACGGGGCACCGAGGTGGTCCGCGGTGTAGAGCTGGAGCCCGGGCTCGGTCGTGGCCACGGTGAGCACCCGCCCGGATGCCGGATCGTGCAGTTCGGCGACCTCTTCCGGGGTCGCGGTCACGCCCTTGTCGAGCACGAAGTTGTCGTCGTAGCCCACGCCGGTCTTCCGCGCCGTGCGGAAGTCGAAGCGGGTGCCCGTCACGTCCTCCGGTTCGCCCGCCGGGATCAGGTCCCCGTCCACCGGGGTGATCCGGGACGCGGCGATGCGCAGTTCGTGCCCGCCCGCATGCCCCGAACCGGACAGGTTCCAGTAGGAGTGGTTGGTGAGGTTCACGACGGTCGTCGCGTCCGTGACCGCCTCGTAGGCGATCCGCAGCGCGCCCTGCGCATCGAGGGTGCAGGTCGCCGAGACCTCCAGCCGGCCGGGGAAGCCCTCCTCGCCGTGCGGGCTCACCCGGGACAGCCGTACGCCGTGCTCGACCGGCTCCACGTCCCACACGCGCTTGTCGAATCCGCGCGCACCGCCGTGCAGCGAGTTCGGGCCGTCGTTCGGCTCGAGTGCGTAGCTCCGGCCGCCCAGCGGGAAACGGGCACCCCCGATGCGGTTGGCGTACCGGCCCACCAGCGCACCGAGATACGGCTCCGGATGCTCCAGATAGCCGTTCAGCCCGGGGAAGCCCAGCACCACGTCCGCCCGGCGTCCGTCCCGGTCGGGGATCTCCACCGACTGCACGATCCCGCCGTACGACAGGACCCGTACGCGCACCCCGTCCCGCTCGAGCGTCCAGCGGCGTACCGGGGTGCCGTCGGGAAGTGTGCCGAAAAGTTCGCTCATGTGGGAAACACTAGGTCACGGGGTCCTTCGCCGTGATGGCGCGGTAGGCGATCTCCGCGAGCCGTGCCTGACCGTTCCTGCTCGGGTGGAACCAGTCCCATTGGCTCAGCTGGTCGGTGCCGAAGCGGTAGTCGAAGACCGCGTTGCCGTCGAAGCGGCACCTCCGGTCCTGTGCGCACACCTCTTTCAGGACCTTGTTGTACGCCTCCACGCGGGCCTGCACCTTGTCGCGCCGCTTCGTCGCCGCCTCGTCCAGCGCGTCCGCGTTGCCCAGCATCGACGGGCAGATCCCCAGCTTCCATACCTCCTTGCCGATCGGGCTGGTGCGGCCCTGCGACCACAGCTGCTTCAGGTTCGGCACGCTGGAGACGTAGACCTGCGCCTTGGGCTGCTCATCACGCAGTGCCGCCATCGCCTCCTCGAACTGGGCGTGGAAGTCGGCGACCGAGGTCATCGCGGAGGGGGAGGGCCGACAGGCGTCGTTGGCGCCGACCATCACGGTCACCAGCTCCGGTTTCCGCCGCGCGGCCTGCACCATCTGCCCGGCCAGATCGGACATCCGGGCCCCGGTCATGGCGTAGTTCCAGCTCTTGAGCGCGGCCCCGGTCGCCCCGAGCAGCCGTACCGCGAGGCTGCCGACGCCGGCGTCGCTGCCCGTCGCCCACGAGACCTCGGGGCAGTCGGACAGCACGTTGCACGCGTCGAAGCCGCGGGTGATGGAGTCGCCGACGGCGGCGATCGAGCCCGGGGAGCGGTTCCAGAGCGGCGCCGGCCTCGGGGACGGCCGCGACTGCTCGGTGGTCGTCTGCGAAGCGGTGCCGTCGCTCCCTGAGGCGTCGCACCCGGCGAGCCCGAGAAGAGCCGCCGCCGCGACCGCCACCACGGTCCGTGGGCGGTGGCTTCGCTTCCGCATTCTGGTCCCCTCGTTCGTTGTTCATGGCCCGGCGGTCCATGGGCGCCCTCGTTCGGCAGCGCTTCGGACACGCTGGGTCAGTCGCGCGTCCCCTTGGGTGAAACATCGGAGTTTACGGCCGTCCGGACCGACGGTACGTCACACTCCTTGCGCCGCAGCACGGTAGCCTCGCCCCGTGGCCGCTCTGCCACGCACGTTCCGTAAAGTTACAAGATGTCGCGGTCTGCCCGGAGGTTCAGGTGACGACACGTGGAGTCCTGTACGTACACTCCGCGCCACGCGCACTGTGCCCGCACGTCGAGTGGGCGGTCGCGGGCGTGCTGGGCACGCGCGTCAACCTCGACTGGATCCGGCAGCCCGCGGCTCCCGGCACCTGGAGATCCGAGTTCTCCTGGCAGGGCGAGCCTGGCACCGCCTCCAAGCTTGCCTCCGCCCTGCGCGGCTGGCAGCTGCTGCGCTTCGAGGTGACCGCGGAACCATGCCCGACCGCCGAGGGCGAGCGCTACAGCTGCACCCCCGACCTCGGTATCTTCCACGCCGTCACCGGCATCCACGGCGACATCCTGATCCCCGAGGACCGGCTGCGCGCCGCCCTGGTGCGCTCCCAGCGCGGCGAGACGGACCTCGAGGCCGAACTCGCCAGACTGCTCGGCAAGCCCTGGGACGACGAGCTGGAGCCGTTCCGCTACGCGGGTGAAGGCGCTCCCGTGCGATGGCTGCACCAGGTCGTCTGAAGAGCACCTGACGACGGCTGAACGGCACGCGACGACAGCCGAAGGGCCCCCGCCGAGCGGCGGGGGCCCTTCATACGTGACGGGGACGGCGCGCGTCAGACCGTGCGGAACGCCAGGACGACGTTGTGGCCGCCGAAGCCGAACGAGTCGTTCAGCGCGGCGATCCGGCCCTCCACCGGCAGCTTGCGGGCCTCGCCGCGGACGACGTCGGCGTTGGCCTCGGCCTCGGGGTCGATGTTCTCGATGTTGATCGTCGGCGGGGCGACGCGGTGGTACAGCGCGAGGACGGTCGCCACCGACTCCACTCCGCCCGCGCCACCGAGCAGGTGACCGGTCATCGACTTGGTCGCGGACACCGCGATGTGGTCCGCGTCGTCGCCGAAGACCTTGCGCAGCGCCTTCAGCTCGGCCACGTCACCGGCCGGCGTCGAGGTGGCGTGCGCGTTGACGTGCATGATCTCGGCCGGGTTCAGGTCGGTGTTGTCGAGCAGGTTCTGCAGGGCGTGCGAGATGCCGCGGCCCTCGGGCTCGGGCTGCACGATGTCGTGGCTGTCGGCGGAGATGCCCTGGCCGACCGCCTCCGCGTAGACGCGGGCACCGCGCTTGGCGGCGTGGTCGGCGGACTCCAGGACCAGGACGCCCGCACCCTCGCCGAGGACGAAGCCGTCCCGGTCGGCGTCGTAGGGACGCGAGGCGCCCTGCGGGTCGTTGTTGTTCTTGGACATCGCCATCATGTTGCCGAACGCGGCGATCGGCAGCGGGTGGATCGCGGCCTCCGTACCGCCGGCGACGACGACGTCGGCACGGCCGGTGCGGATCATCTCGATGGCGTAGCCGATGGCCTCGGCGCCCGACGCGCACGCGGACACCGGGGTGTGCACTCCGGCACGGGCACCCACGGCCAGACCCACGTTCGCGGACGGGCCGTTCGGCATCAGCATCGGCACGGTGTGCGGGGAGACCCGGCGGACGCCCTTCTCCCTCAGCACGTCGTACTGGTCGAGCAGCGTGGTGACACCGCCGATGCCGGAGGCGATGACGGCACCGAGACGGTCGGGGTCGACGCTCGAGTCCTCACCCGCCTTGTCGGTGAAACCGGCGTCCGCCCAGGCCTCCTTGGCCGCGATCAGCGCGAACTGCGCGGAGCGGTCAAGGCGTCGGGCCTGGGGCCGCGGGATGACCTCGGACGGCTCCACGGCGATCTGCGCGGCGATGCGGACCGCCTGCTCGGCGGCCCACTCCTGCTCGAGGGGGCCGACACCGGACTTGCCGGCGACGAGGCCCTCCCAGGTAGAGGCCGCGTCGCCACCCAGCGGTGTGGTTGCGCCGATACCGGTGACGACCACAGTGCGATTGGTCGAGCTCACGGGAATTCTTTCTCCAACGGATGCGAGGATTCAGCGGCGCCACCGCCGGGTGGCGGGGCGACGGCCCGAAGGCCGGGCCACCGGCCCGGCGTTGGGCAGTCTGCCCAGGTTGATCGGTTGATCAGGCCTGGTGCTTGAGGATGTACTCGGCGGCGTCACCGACGGTCTTGAGGTTCTTGACGTCGTCGTCGGGGATCTTCACGTCGAAGCGCTCCTCGGCGGCGACGACGACCTCGACCATGGACAGCGAGTCGACATCCAGGTCGTCGGTGAAGGACTTGTCCAGCTGGACGTCCTCGGTGGGGATCCCGGCGATCTCGTTCACGATCTCGGCGAGACCGGCGACGATCTCTTCCTGAGTGGCGGCCATGTCAGGCGCTCCTTCGTATGTATCCAGAGGGTGTGGCGCCCACCGCGTCAGCGGCAGGTGCTTGCAGTTCCCGTGTCGGACCGCTTGATCCGGCACGGAGTGCCTAGGGGAGGGTAACGACCGTCGCGGCGTACACGAGACCCGCCCCGAAGCCGATGACGAGCGCGGTGTCGCCGCTCTTCGCCTCGCCGGTCGCCAGGAGCCGCTCCATCGCGAGCGGGATCGAGGCGGCCGAGGTGTTGCCGGTGGTGCGCACGTCGCGGGCGACCATGACGTGCTCCGGCAGTTTGAGAGTCTTCACCATCGAGTCGATGATCCGCACGTTCGCCTGGTGCGGGATGAAGACGTCCAGGTCGTCCGCGGTGATCCCGGCCGCGTCCAGCGCCTGCTGGGCGACCTTCGCCATCTCGAACACGGCCCAGCGGAACACCGCCTGACCCTCCTGGGTGATCGCGGGGAACTTGACGTTGCCCTCGCTGTCCACCGGGAGCCCGGAGACGTCGGCCGTGGAGGTCCCGCCGATCGAGCCGATCCGGGCGTGGAACTCGTTCCAGGGCACCGTCTGCTTGATCGTCTCGGACTTGTCGCCCTCCGAACCCCACACCGTCGGGCCGATGTGCGGCTCTTCGGCGGGGCCCACGACGACCGCGCCCGCACCGTCGCCGAACAGGAAGGCGGTGGCCCGGTCCTCCAGGTCGGTCAGGTCCGAGAGGCGCTCCACGCCGATGACGAGGACGTACTGCGCGGACCCCTCGACGATCATGCCCTTGGCGAGCGTGAGGCCGTAGCCGAAGCCCGCGCAGCCGGCCGAGATGTCGAACGCGGCGGCCTTGTTCGTACCGAGCTTGTCGGCGATCTCGGTGGCGATGGCCGGGGTCTGGCTGAAGTGCGAGACGGTGGAGACGACGACCGCGCCGATCTGCTCGGCGTCGATCCCGGCGTCGGCGATCGCTTTGCCGGACGCCTCGATGGACATCGCGGCGACGGTCTCCTCGTCGTTCGCCCAGTGCCGGGTCTCGATGCCGGAACGCGAGCGGATCCACTCGTCGGAGGAGTCGATCTTCTCCAGGATCACCTCGTTGGGGACCACCCGGACGGGGCGGTAGCCGCCGACGCCGAGGATGCGCGCGTAGGGAGCGCCCTTCGGTGCCTTGATCTTCGACATGCTCACGGGTCTCCTGATCAGGCGCTGTGCTCGGCGATGAGCTCGCGAGCCGCGTCGAGGTCGTCGGGGGTCTTCAGGGCCAGCGTCGTGACGCCGGGCAGCGCTCGCTTGGCAAGGCCGGTCAGGGTGCCGCCGGGGCACACCTCGATCAGCGCGGTCGTGCCCAGCTTCTCGAAGGTCTCCATGCACAGGTCCCAGCGGACCGGGTTGGCGACCTGGCCGACCAGGCGCTGGAGCACCTCGGCGCCGGTCTCGACGGCCTGCCCGTCCTTGTTCGAGACGTAGGTGACCTTCGGCTCCGCGGGCGCCAGCGCCTCGGCGGCGTGCGCCAGGGCGTCGACCGCGGGGGCCATGTGGTGGGTGTGGAAAGCGCCCGCGACCTTCAGCGGGACGACACGGCGCACTCCCTCGGGCTTGTCGGCCTCGAGGGCGGCGAGCTGCTCCAGGGTGCCGGCGGCGACGATCTGCCCGGCGCCGTTCACGTTGGCCGGGGTCAGACCGAGCCTCTCCAGATGCGGGATCGTCGTCGTCGGCTCGCCGCCGAGCAGCGCCGACATGCCCGTGGGCGTGATGGCGGCGGCGTCGGCCATGGCCAGCCCGCGCCGGCGGACGAGCGTCAGGGCGGCCGCGTCCTCGAGGACGCCCGCGAAGACGGCGGCGGTGATCTCACCGACACTGTGGCCGGCGACCGCCCCGGGAACGATGTCACCGAGTGCCGCGGCGGACAGCAGACCGGCGGCGACCAGCAGCGGCTGGGCCACGGCGGTGTCCCTGATGGCGTCGGCGTCGGCCTCCGTGCCGTAGTGGGCGAGGTCGAGCCCGATGGCGTCCGACCAGGCGGCGATACGGTCGGCGGCGCCGGGGAGTTCGAGCCAGGGAGTCAGGAAGCCGGGCGTCTGGGCGCCCTGGCCGGGAGCGACGAGTACGAGCACTCTCACACTCTCTCTTGGGGACGGCCAAAGCCGCCCGTGAGGACAGGGACGAAGAACCGCGGGGGGTTTTGTGGGCCTCCGACAAAAGACTAGTTCTGGGGTTCTCCCTCGGTCAGCCGCCCCAGCATGAGTGCGATCCGCAACGTGAACGCGGAGCGTACATCAGACGGCGACCAGCCGGTGACGTCAGTCACACGTCGGAGCCGGTAGCGCACGGTGTTCGGGTGAACGAAGAGCATCCTTGCGGCGCCTTCGAGACTTGACGCCTGTTCCAGATAGACGCTCAGGGTTTCCAGGAGAGCCGAGCCCGCCTCTTCCAGCGGTCTGTAGATCTCCTCCACCAGTTGTTCGCGCGCGCTCGGATCTCCGGCGATCGCGCGCTCCGGGAGCAGATCGTCGGCCAGTACCGGCCGCGGTGCGTCTTGCCAGGCAGTACACGCTTTGAGGCCTGCGGCCGCGGCCTGCGCGGAGCGGGTCGCGGCGAGCAGATCGGGCACGACGGGACCGGCCACCACGGCTCCGGCGGCGAACGGACCGATCAGCGACTTGGCCACGGCGAGCGGGTTGTCGCGGCCCCCGGCGATCACCACGAGCCGGTCCCCGAGCACCCCGGTGAGGACCTGGAGCTTGGCATGCCGGGCGGCCCGCCGGATCGCCTCGACCGTCAACTCGCTGTCACCGTCGGGCGCCGTACCCAGCACCACACACACATGTTCGGGCGAGTTCCAGCCGAGCGCGGCGGCCCGGCTGACCGCCCCCTCGTCGGCCTCCCCGCTGAGCACGGCGTTGACAACGAGCGACTCGAGCCGGGCGTCCCAGGCACCGCGTGCCTCGGCGGCCTGCGCGTAGACCTGGGCGGTGGCGAAGGCGATCTCACGGGCGTACACCAGGAGCGCCTCGCGCAGCACGGACTCGTCACCGGGAGCGGCCACCTCGTCGATGGCGGACTCCATCACCTCGATGGTCGTGCGCACCATCTCCACGGTCTGGCGCAGCGTGATGGCGCGGGTCAGCTCGCGCGGCGCGGTCCCGAAGACATCGGTGGAGATGGCCTGGGGCGCGTCCGGGTGCCGGAACCACTCGGTGAAGGCGGCGATGCCCGCCTGGGCCACCAGACCGATCCAGGAGCGGTTCTCCGGGGGCATCGCGCGGTACCACGGGAGGGTCTCGTCCATGCGGGCGATGGCCTGTGCGGCGAGACTTCCGGAGGACTTCTCCAGCCGCTTCAGTGTCGCGGCGTGCGGATGGACGGATCGCACCGCGTGTTCGGTGTGGCTGGCTTCGGGATGGGGCACGGGGACAAGACTGCCTTATCGGGCCGGGGCCGTGTGCTGGGGGTCCCGGAGGGCGGGCGCAGCGCGGGACTACCGTGGATCCCGTGATGGACGTACGGCGCGCCGGCGAGCGCTACCGCGGGGGGGATCCGGCCGCGGGGATCGAGTCCCTGCACGCCTTCAGCTTCGGTCCGCACTACGACCCCGACAACCTGCGCTTCGGCGCGGTCATCGCCTGCAACGAGGAGCGGCTCGCACCGGGCGCGGGCTTCGACGAGCACCCGCACAGCCACACGGAGATCGTCACATGGGTGGTGGAGGGTGAGCTGAGTCACCGCGACTCGACGGGCCGCACCTCGGTGATCCGGCCCGGCGACGTCCAGCGCCTGAGCGCGGCCGGTGGCGTGCGCCATGTGGAGCGCAACGACGGCGACGTGCCGCTGGTCTTCGTCCAGATGTGGCTGGCTCCGCTGGAACCGGGCGGCGATCCCGTGTACGAGGTGGTCCACGGCATCGCCGACTCCACGCCGTACGCGGTCCCGGAGGCCCGCGCGATGCTCCATGTGCGCCGCCTCAGGGCGGGGGAGCGGACGGCGGTGCCGGATGCCGCGTATGCGTACGTGCATGTGGTCCGCGGCGAAGCGCACCTGGGCGGGCATGAGTTGGGCCCGGGGGACGCGGCGCGGATCACGGACGCGAAGGATCTGGAGGCGGTGGGTGTGACGGAGACGGAACTGCTGATGTGGGAGATGGGCTAGCGCCCGCGGAGCTCCGCCAGCACCGCGTCCGTGAACGGCGTCCACGCCTCGGTCGCCCACGGCCCGAACGCGCGGTCCGTCAGTGCCACACACGCCACCTGCGCGTCCGGGTCGATCCACAGGAACGTGCCCGCCTGTCCGAAGTGGCCGAACGTCCTCGGCGAGGACGAATTCCCCGTCCAGTGCGGCGACTTGGAGTCGCGGATCTCGAAGCCGAGTCCCCAGTCGTTGGGGTTCTGGTGCCCGTACCCCGGCAGCACGCCCTTCGTGCCGGGGAACTGCACCGTCATCGCCTCGGCCACCGTCCGCGGATCCAGCAGCCGCGGCGCCTGCACCTCCGCCGCGAACCGCACCAGGTCGGCGAGGGTCGAGACGCCGTCCTTGGCCGGGGAGCCGTCCAGGCTCGTGGAGGTCATGCCCAGCGGCTCCAGCACCGCCTGGCGTGCGTACTCGAAGAACCGGATGTCTGTCGCCTTGGCCACATGGTCACCCAGCACCTCGAACCCGGCGTTCGAGTACAGCCGCCGCTCCCCGGGTGCCGACATCACCCGGTGTTCGTCGAACGCCAGCCCGGAGGTGTGTGCGAGCAGATGGCGGACCGTGGAGCCGGGCGGTCCCGCGGGCTCGTCCAGCTCGACCGCCCCCTCCTCGTACGCGACGAGCACCGCGTACGCGGCGAGCGGCTTGGTGACCGAGGCCAGCGGGAAGCGGTGGTCGACCGGGCCGCGCGTGCCGAGCACGGTGCCGTCCGCGCGGACCACCGCCGCGGCGGCGGTGGCGACGGGCCAGTTCTCGATCAGCGCCAGGCTCTGCAAGGACATGCTTCCGAGCCTATGCGGCTCACAGCTGCAGCCGCATCGAGGGGTCCGGCTTGCGTACGAAGCCCAGCGAGGCGTAGAGCGGCTCGGCCTCGGCGGACGCGTTCAGGTCGACCTGCCGGACGTCCTGCTCGCGGAACCAGTCCAGCAGCCTCTCCATGCACGCGCGGGCGTATCCGCGGCGGCGGGCGTCGGGATCGGTGGCGACGCTGAAGACGTGCCCCACCCGGCCGTGCGGATTGCCCTCGCGGCCGATGCGGTACTCGACCGTCCCGGCCACCAGTGCCGCGAGCGCCCCCGGCCGCTCGGGATGGTCGATGACGAACGCCGCGAATCCTGTCCAGGGATCGGCGAGACGGCGGCGCACGGTCGGCAGGGACTCCACCTGCCACTGGGTGGCGGAACCTGCGGAGTGGACGGAGTCCAGCATCACCTGACGCAGCCGCAGCAGCTCGGTGGCGTCCTCGGGCACGGCCCGGCGTACAACACTCATGAGGCGCACGCTAGTCAGGCCGTCTGCCGGGGTCTCGCCATTTTCACCCCACTCCGCTTGCTTGGAGTCCACTCGAAGGTTTTAGCGTGGGGTGCATGACGGTGATCGAGACCTTGGCCGAGGCGGCCGACAACGGGACCGACGTCTGCTCCGTCCCGCCCCTGGGCCACCCCCGGCCCGACGGGCAGGACAGCTACACGATCAGCGAGGTCGTCGCCTTCACCGGCCTGACCGCGCACACCCTGCGCTGGTACGAGCGGATCGGGCTCATGCCGCACGTGGACCGCTCGCACACCGGTCAGCGCCGCTACTGCAACGCCGACCTCGCCTGGCTCGACCTGGTCGGCAAGCTCCGGCTCACCGGTATGCCCGTCGCCGACATGGTGCGCTACGCCGAGCTGGTGCGTGCCGGAGATCACACCTACGCCGAGCGCTACGAACTCCTGGAGGCGACCCGCCGGGACGTGCTCTCCCGGATCGCGGAACTCCAGGACACGCTCGCGGTGCTCAACCGCAAGATCGACTTCTACGCGGACGCCGGGCAGGCCCTGGCGTCGGAGAGGCCCCGATGACGGACAGCAGGATCGCCAGGGTGCGGCTCGGCGACGACGGCCCCGAGGTCGGCGTGCAGGGCCTGGGCTGCATGGGCATGAGCTGGGCGTACGGCCCCCCGGACGCCGGGGAGTCGCGCGCCGCGCTGGAGCGGGCGCTGGAGCTGGGCGTCACGCTCTACGACACGGCCGACGCCTACGGCGCGGGGGACGAGAAGTTCCTGTCGCCGTTCTTCAAGGCGCACCGGGACGAGGTGGTCATCGCCACGAAGTTCGCGATCTCCTCGTCGCCGAACGAACCGTACAAGCGTGTCATCCGCAACGACCCGCCCTACATCCGTGAGTGCGTCGAGGCCAGCCTCAGGCGCCTGGACGTCGATGTGATCGACCTTTACTACATGCACCGCCGGGACGTGAACGTGCCGATCGAGGAGACCGTCGGCACCATGGCGGAGTTGGTGCGTGAGGGCAAGGTCAGGCACCTGGGACTCAGCGAGGTCACCGCCGGCGAACTGCGCGCCGCCGGGGCCATCCACCCGATCGCCGCGGTGCAGTCGGAGTGGTCGCTGTTCAGCCGGGACATCGAGGCGAACGTCGTCCCGGCGGCCAAGGAACTGGGCGTGGCCCTGGTGCCGTACTCACCGCTCGGCCGCGGCTTCCTCACGGGCTCCTTCTCCAACGCCGAGACCGACCTGACGGACCAGGACTTCCGCCGGACAATGCCCCGCTTCACCGGTGAGAACGCGGCCGCCAACGTGGCGCTCCTGGAACCGATCAGGGCCGTCGCCAAGGCCCATGACGCCTCTCCGGCGCAGATCGCGCTGGCTTGGGCCCAGCAGCAGGCCGCGGTGCACGGACTGCCGGTCGTCCCGATTCCGGGCACGACCAAGCGCACGCGCGTCCAGGAGAACGTGGCGGCGACGCACATCACCCTGAGCGCCGGCGAACTGGCCCTGCTGGAACCGATCGCCGCCAAGGTCGCGGGCGACCGCTACCCGGATATGACGTTCGCATCCGCGGGCAGGGAGTAGCGCCGCACCCGGCGGAGCTCCGCCCGGAGGCTAGAGCTCCGCCAGCAACTCCGCCTTCTTGGTGCTGAACTCCTCGTCCGTGACCAGGCCCGCCTTGTGCAGCTCCCCCAGGTGGCGGATGCGCTCGGCGATGTCCGCCGGGTCCCGTCTGGTGGCGGGCACCGCCACCGGGGCCGGCCCGGCGGCCCGTACGGCGGCCAGCACCGCGGCCGCGAAGGGCAACGACTCATGCACCGGGCCGTAGCCCAGCCCGAACACCACGGAGGCCGGATCCTGGTCCGGCTGAGCCGGCTGCGAAGCCGCCGGCTCACGCCGCAGCAGCCGCAGATGGCCTTCGAAGACCTCGGGGGAACGCCACTCGACCCCGCTGAGGTCGCCGACGGGGAAACTCTGGTCGCCGGCCTTCCACTTGGCGGAGGACGCGCCCGTCCAGAACCAGCGGAAGGACACCGCCCTGCCGTCGAAGGACGCCTTTCCGTCGTACGCCTTGAACTGCTGCGGCGTCCCGGGCGGATCGACCAGGAACCGCTCGGCGGGAGTGCCGTCGGCGGTCAGCAGCGAGCGCAGTTCGTCCGCGTAGTACTCGGCGAGCGCCTCTCGCTCGGCGGGCAGGACCAGCCGGTAGGGGTCGGACGCCTCCTTGAGCTGCCCGTCCGCCGCCTCCATCAGCGGGTCGGCACCGGGCCTGGGCACCGCGTGCAGGACCACGGTCCCGCGCTTCCCCTCGGTCAGCGTCACCCCCGCGATCGCCTCCAGGGGAATACGCCGTTCGCCGAGCGCCTGGAACAGCTTCGGCGTCCGGATCCCCCGTTCGAAGCGGATGAGCACGGAGTCGGAGTCGAACTCCCAGGCGGCATGAAATCCGGCCAGTACGTCACCCATGCGGCTTATCGTATGCGGCACTTGCTCCTCCGTCGCCTCCCCCGGCAGACCGCAATTCCTGTCTCTCTACGCGCGTCCGGACGACGCCGACCCGGACAAACCCGGCCGGCAGACGTCATCATGGCGGACGCAGTCCACCGTGCGGTATGCGCCAACACCGATCGCGGCGAAGTTCCGCAGGCTCTCGGTGCCGGGCGCGAAGTAACCGGCGTGACCCTTGGCTCCCTGCGCGGACAGCACCCTCGCCCCGAAGGCCCGGGAGACCGGGTCGGCGCCGTGGCCGAGTCCGCCGACCTCCAGGTAGGGCACGTCCTGGATCCAGTCGTCGGCGTCCCGCATGGCCCACACCCGGGCGGTCGTGTGCAGCCCGGCGGCCGACCGGCTGCGCATGCCGGGGCTGCCGGCCACCGCCATGTCGGACACCCGGGACGGCAGTGCGTGCGCCGCCACCCCGCACACCACCGAGCCGTAGCTGTGGCAGTACAGCTGGACCGGCGAGCGGCCGGGCAAGGCGCGGACGAGGGCGTTCAGCCTGACGGCGCCCTCCTCGGCGCGCATCGCGGTCGCCGCCTCCATACCGAGGCCGCTGGGCGCGGTGTAGTCCGCCCAGGCGATCACGGCCGTACGTGTCCGGGGGCTCGCCGCGCGCTCGGCCGCGTACAGTGACGTGGCCATGCCGACCGGGGCCGAGTACGCGCGGTAGGTGCGCTGGAAGGTGAGCAGATCGGTGTCGACGCCCGGGACGACGACCGAGATCCGCTGGGCGGTGTCGAGATCGCCGAGGACCTCGGCGATACGGCCCGAGCCCTCCGGGTCGAAGGCGAGGATCTGCCGGCCCTGGCTCATCAGGGCCTCGAAGCGGTGCATGAGGCGGCCCGCCTCCCGCTGCCCGACGGGCGACAGCCGGTCGTCGTGCATCCGGGCGCGCTCGACCTTGCGCTGCTTGCCGAGAGCGATCCGGTTGGCCGCGTAGCGCAGCTGCACGGGCGCCCCGTTCATATTGCCGACCGCGAGCGGGTAGCGGTGGGCGAGCCGGGAGCGCTGGTGGGCGCTGAGCGAGGCGAAGAAATCGGTGATCCAGGCCGGGGACGCACCGGGGTCCGGCAGCTCGCGGCCGGCGATCCTGCCGTGCTCCCACGCCGAACGCGACGCCTGGAGGGGCGTGGCGCCGCGATGGCTGCGCACGGCGGTCCAGCCGGTCGTCGCGAGCATCACGAAGACCACGCTCAGCGCAAGCAGTGCACGCCAGACGTTGAGTTGCGGGGAGGTGTCGAAGGAAGTCACTGGAAGGACACACTAGGAGAACGGGAGTGTTTCGCGTTAACCGAGTGATGCGTCTCACGTTTCTCGTACGCCAATTGCGGCAAAACGGGTGTGATTTGCGTTCGATCGTCACGGTAAGTCGATGAGGCGCACGTCACTTGGCACTCCGGGTGGCCGGATCTCACGCCGGCGGGTGCCTCCGGGCCCCTGTGCGCCGATAATTGGCTTGACGCCCGTGGGAGGGACGCCGGGTCACTCCGTGCGCCACTGCTCGGCCAACACCGGGCGCACGGTATCGAGATACGAGGCCGTCAACTCGTGGATCGCGGCCACGCTGAGGTCCTCCCGTGCGCTCCACAGCCGTTCCGTCACGCGTATCACCCCGCCGAACACGGCCACCGCCACGCGCGGCCGTGGATCCGTGTCCACGTCGAGCCCCTCGCGCTCGGCGATCACGCGGGCGATCTCCTCCTCCAGCTCCGCCGAACGGCGCAGGTGGGTGGCGAACAGGGCCGGCGTCGACTCGATCAAGCGGTAGGTGCGCAGATGGAGTTGGACCGGGATGATCTGCTCGATGGCCTCGCCGATGCCGTCCCAGCCCTGGAGGACCGCCTGCCGTAGCGCCTCCAGCGGCGCCTCGTCGCGCGGCCGGGCGCGCACCAGGTCGACGAAGTGGGCGGCGGCGACGGAATGGGCGAAGAAGACGGCCTCCTCCTTGCCGGCGAAGTACCGGAAGAAGGTGCGCTGCGACACGTCCACGGCCTCGGCGATCTCGTCGACCGTCGTCCGTTCGTACCCCTGAGCGAGGAAGAGTTCCAGGGCGGCGCGCAGGAGCGCGTCCCGGGTGCGCTGCTTCTTGCGTTCACGCAGCCCCGGCCGCGGCGCCGTCTCCATATGTCCTCTTTCTGTTCATCTGGTCCGTTCAGCCTATCCGGGAGTGGCGTGACAGTTACCGACATGTGAATTGGTTTGTCGATTGTCAGTGGCTGTCACTAGCCTCCACCGTATGACTAGTCAGACCACCGTCGACGCGACGGGACCGGGGGACAAGACGGCAGGCCGGCCGGCGGCGCCGTCGGACCGGACGCCCGGACGCGGACTGCGCGGCCACCCATGGTTCACCCTGATCACCGTCGCGGTCGGCGTCATGATGGTGGCCCTGGACGGCACCATCGTCGCCATCGCCAACCCGGCCATCGCCAAGGACCTCGGCGCGAGCTTCGCCGACGTCCAGTGGATCACCAACGCCTACTTCCTCGCCCTCGCGGTCACCCTGATCACCGCGGGCAAGCTCGGCGACCGGTTCGGGCACCGGCAGACCTTCCTGATCGGCGTGGTCGGCTTCGCCGCCGCCTCCGGTGCCATCGGCCTGTCCGACAGCATCGCCCTCGTCGTGACCTTCCGCGTCTTCCAGGGCCTGTTCGGCGCGCTGCTGATGCCGGCCGCGCTCGGCCTGCTGCGGGCCACCTTCCCCGCCGAGAAGCTGAACATGGCGATCGGCATCTGGGGCATGGTCATCGGCGCCTCCACCGCGGGCGGCCCGATCCTTGGCGGTCTGCTCGTCCAGCACGTCAGCTGGCAGTCGGTCTTCTTCATCAATGTGCCGGTCGGCGCCCTCGCGCTCGTCCTCGGCCTGGTGATCCTCACCGACCACCGTGCGAAGAACGCGCCGCGATCCTTCGACCTGCTCGGCATCGTGCTGCTGTCCGGTGCCATGTTCTGCCTGGTCTGGGCGCTCATCAAGGCGCCGGCCTGGGGCTGGGGCGACGCGAAGACCTGGCTGTTCATCGGTGCGTCCGTGCTGGGCTTCGCCTTCTTCTCCTTCTGGGAGACGCGGGTGAAGGAGCCGCTGATCCCGCTGGGGCTGTTCCGTTCGGTGCCGCTGTCGGCCGGTGTCGTCCTGATGGTCCTCATGGCGATCGCCTTCATGGGCGGCCTGTTCTTCGTCACCTTCTACCTGCAGAACGTGCACGGTATGAGCCCGGTCGACGCGGGCCTGCACCTGCTGCCGCTGACCGGCATGATGATCGTCGGCTCTCCGCTCGCGGGCGCGGCGATCACCAAGCTCGGCCCGCGCATCCCGCTCGCGGGAGGCATGGCGGCCACCGCGATCGCCATGTTCGGGATGTCGACGCTGAAGGCCGGCACGGGCAGCGGAGTCATGTCGATCTGGTTCGCGCTTCTCGGCCTCGGTCTCGCGCCCGTCATGGTCGGCGCCACGGAGGTCATCGTCGGCAACGCGCCCATGGAGCTCTCCGGTGTCGCGGGCGGTCTGCAGCAGGCCGCCATGCAGATCGGCGGCAGCCTCGGCACAGCGGTTCTGGGCGCCGTGATGGCCTCCAAGGTGGACAACGACCTCGCGGGCAACTGGGCGGACGCCAAGCTGCCTCCGCTGACCGGGGCGCAGCTCGGCCAGGCCTCCGAGGCGGTACAGGTGGGTGTGGCCCCGGTGACCCCGGACACCTCGGCCGCGATCGCCCAGAAGATCACCACTGTCGCCCATGACACGTTCATCTCCGGTATGAGCCTGGCCTGCCTGGTCGCCGCGGGTGTCGCGGCGGTCGCGGTGCTGGTCGCCCTGCTCACCAAGCGGGGCGAGAACGCGGAGGCCGGCGCGGGGGCCGCGCACATCTGACGCCACCCGGGCGAGTTCGCCCTGCAGGGTGACGACGGTCGAGATCCCGCCCGGCCCGGGGCGTCACGGGTCAGGGCGGGTCACGTCCTTCGCACGGCAGGGCTGCGCGCGGCGGAGGACGGCTGGACTGCGGCGTGCTGCCGGAAGCGGCGGCGCGCGGGCAGGACTTGGCCCGGAAAACGGGGGTACCCGCACATCAGGCCCGAACCGGCGAGAGAGTTCAGGGAGTTGATGATGGCGGGCTTCGGAAACAGCACGCGCAGGTACCCCCGTTCACGAGGCCGGATGTGGTCCAGGAGCGGGCCGGATCGCGCCACGCTGGGAATCATCGGAGTCGTCTGCGCGATCGCGGGCTTCTTCGCCCTCGGTATCGTCCTTGGTCCCGTCGCCGTGGTCTGCGGCTGGCTGGCCATGGGCCGCAGCTGGGCGGGCACGCACGCCGTCCCGGCCCTGGTGGCCCTGGTCCTGGGAGCGATCGACACCCTCTTGGCACTCATCTGGCTGGTCGGCCTGACGACCCCCGGGAACGCACTTCTCTGACCCGAGGGGCCGAAGCGGAGCGAGAGGCGGGCCCGGCTACGGTCTCGGGCCCGCCTCTTCAGGTGTGTGCGGGTGCGGCACCGAGGTCCCCGACAACGCGGCCACCTCGGCCCGCAGCGCCCGTACCTCCTCCGCCAGCGCCTCGATCGCCGCCGTCTGCCGGCGCTCCTCCACGTCGTCCTGGTCGAACCGCGCGATGAACCAGGCGGCGATGTTCGCGGTCACCACACCGAGCAGCGCGATCCCGGAGAGCATCAGCCCCACCGCGAGAATCCGCCCGAGCCCGGTGGTCGGCGCGTGATCGCCGTAGCCCACGGTCGTCATCGTCGTGAAGGACCACCACAGGGCGTCGCCCAGCGTCTTGATGTTCCCGTTCGGCGACTCCCGCTCCACCGAAACCACGGCGAGCGACCCGAACATCAGCAGCCCGACGACCGCGCCGGCCACGTACGTGGTCAGCTGGATCTGCGAGGCCATCCGGGCCCGCCGCCCGACCAGCAGCAGGGTCGACACCATCCGCAGCAGCCGCAGCGGCTGGAGGACGGGCAGCACCACAGCGCCCAGGTCCAGCCAGTGGGTGCGGACGAACTCCCGGCGGCAGGGGGCGATCGCAAGCCGTACGAGATAGTCGGTGGCGAACGCGCCCCACACCACCCACTCCGTCACCGTGCAGGCGAGCGCCAGGGCCGGGTCCGCCGGGTTGTCCACGATCGGCACGGCGTAGGCGACGGCGAACAACAGAGCGAGCGCCAACAGCGGCCGTTGGGTGCGCTGCTCCCAACGGGCTTGCGCCGACGGTTGCTCCATGGCTGCATCGTAAGGAACGCGTAAGGGCGGCGGGGTCATAGCCCCGCCGCCCTGGTCGCGGTCAGTGCGACCCCGGCCTCACGCGTCGCCGCCCGCCGCTCCCGGGTCGGCCGCCGTCACGTCGAGCAGCCGGTAGCGGTCGATCGCCTGCTTGAGCACCGAGCGGTCGACCTTGCCCGCCCTGGCCAGCTCCGCCAGAACGGCGACCACGATCGACTGCGCGTCGATGTGGAAGAAGCGACGGGCCGCCCCACGGGTGTCCGCGAAACCGAAGCCGTCCGCGCCAAGGGACTGGTAGGCCCCCGGCACCCAGCGCGCGATCTGGTCCGGAACCGATCGCATCCAGTCGGACACGGCGACGAAGGGACCCTCGGTGCCGCCCAGCTTCTGCGTCACGTACGGCACCCGCTGCTCCTCCTCGGGATGCAGCAGGTTGTGCTCCTCGCACTCCACGGCCTCGCGCCGCAGCTCGTTCCAGGAGGTCGCCGACCAGACACCGGCCCGCACGTTCCAGTCCTCGGCGAGGATCCGCTGCGCCTCGAGCGCCCACGGCACGGCGACACCGGAGGCCATGATCTGGGCCGGGACGGTGCCCGAGGTGCCCTCGGCGATCCGGTGGACGCCCTTGAGGATGCCCTCGACGTCCACGTCCGCGGGCTCGGCCGGCTGCTGGATCGGCTCGTTGTAGACGGTGAGGTAGTAGAAGACGTCCTCGCCGTGCGGGTGCTCGGGCGAGGAGCCGTACATCCGGCGCAGACCGTCCTGCACGATGTGCGCGATCTCGTAGCCGTACGCCGGGTCGTAGGCCACGCACGCCGGGTTGGTGGAGGCCAGCAGCTGCGAGTGGCCGTCCGCGTGCTGCAGACCCTCACCGGTCAGGGTCGTACGGCCGGCGGTCGCGCCCAGGGCGAAACCGCGAGACAGCTGGTCCGCCATCTGCCAGAACTGGTCACCCGTGCGCTGGAAACCGAACATCGAGTAGAAGACGTACACGGGGATCAGCGGCTCGGCGTGGGTGGCATAGGCCGAACCGGCGGCGATCAGCGACGCGGTGCAGCCCGCCTCGGAGATGCCGTCGTGCAGCATCTGGCCGGTCGGCGACTCCTTGTACGCGAGCAGCAGGTCCCGGTCCACCGACTCGTACTGCTGGCCGAGCGGGTTGTAGATCTTCGCGCTCGGGAAGAACGAGTCCATGCCGAAGGTGCGGTACTCGTCGGGCGCGATCAGCACGAACCGGCGGCCGATCTCCTTGTCCCGCATGAGGTCCTTCAGCAGTCGCACAAACGCCATGGTGGTGGCGATGGACTGCTGACCGGAGCCCTTCTTCACACTCGCGTACGTCTGGTCGCCGGGCAGCTGCAGCGGCTTGGAGCGCACGACGCGCGTCGGGACGTACCCGCCGAGCGACCTGCGCCGGTCGTGCATGTACTGGATCTCCTCGGTGTCCCGGCCCGGGTGGTAGTACGGCGGCAGCCCGGACTCGAGGTCCTGGTCGGAGATCGGCAGGTGCAGGCGGTCCCGGAAGTGCTTGAGGTCGGCGACCGTCAGCTTCTTCATCTGGTGGGTGGCGTTGCGGCCCTCGAAGTTCGGGCCCAGCGTCCACCCCTTGATGGTCTTGGCCAGGATCACCGTCGGCTGGCCCTTGTGCTCCTTGGCCGCCTTGAACGCCGCGTAGATCTTGCGGTGGTCGTGACCGCCGCGGCCCAGGTGCAGGATCTGGTCGTCGGTCATGTGCTCGACCATCGCCCGGAGCCGGTGGTCGTCGCCGAAGAAGTGGTCCCGGATGTAGGCGCCGGACTCCGTCGCGTACGTCTGGAACTGGCCGTCCGGCGTGGTGTTCATCTTGTTGACCAGGATCCCGTCCCGGTCCTGCGCCAGCAGCGGGTCCCAGGTGCGGTCCCAGATGAGCTTGATCACGTTCCAGCCGGCGCCCCGGAAGACCGACTCCAACTCCTGGATGATCTTGCCGTTGCCGCGCACCGGGCCGTCCAGGCGCTGCAGGTTGCAGTTGACGACGAAGGTCAGGTTGTCCAGGCCCTCGCGGGCGGCGATCGACAGCTGGCCGAGCGACTCCGGCTCGTCCATCTCGCCGTCGCCGAGGAAGGCCCACACGTGCGAGCGGGAGGTGTCCGCGATACCGCGCGCGTGCATGTAGCGGTTCATCCGGGCCTGGTAGATCGCGCCGATCGGGCCGAGGCCCATGGAGACCGTCGGGAACTCCCAGAAGTCCGGCATCGAGCGCGGGTGCGGATAGCTGGAGAGTCCGTACGGGGCCTTGGACTTCTCCTGGCGGAACCCGTCCAGGTGACGTTCGGTGAGCCGGTCGAGGAGGTACGCGCGCGCGTAGATGCCCGGAGAGGCGTGGCCCTGGAAGAAGACCTGGTCGCCGCCGTCGCCCTCGTCCTTGCCGCGGAAGAAGTGGTTGAAGCCCACGTCGTACAGCGAGGCGGAGGAGGCGAAGGTGGCGATGTGGCCGCCGACCCCGATGCCGGGCCGCTGGGCCCGGGAGACCATGACGGCCGCGTTCCAGCGCGTGGCGTTGAGGATCCTGCGCTCGATCTCCTCGTTGCCCGGGAAGAACGGCTCGCTCTTGGTGGGAATGGTGTTGACGTAGTCCGTGCTGCGCATCTCGGGCACGGCCACGCGCTTCTCGCGGGCTCGCTCGATCAGACGGAGCATCAGGTAGCGGGCCCGCTCACGGCCGCGCTCGTCCACGGCGGCGTCGAGGGAGTCGAGCCACTCCTGGGTCTCTTCGGGATCGAAGTCAGGAACCTGACTCGGAAGGCCGCCAATGATGATCGGATTGCGATCGGATCCGGAAGCCACGCTGTTCCTTACCTGTCAGAGGGCCACTTTTTCCTTGTGCCTGCGCCGATCCCCATCGTGTACCTCGCGGAAGCGAAACGTCATCTCTACTGTGAGGTAACCATCGCGCGGGACCGGTCTTCGGGGGACGGACCCGACCAAAACGGAACGATACGCTCGAGTCGTGACGCGTCCCGCAAAGTCATTCGACTCCCGTACCCGCGGATGATTCCAGAATGCGCAAACCGGGCAGAACGGTGTGGTGTAGATCACCCTTGGACGCGATACCGTGCCTGGAGTTGCGGCGACACGGCCAGGATCGTCACCGTTTCGGCGGTCTGAACCGCCGGGTACTTGCGCGATCCGCCCCGCCCGTGTGGACTACGGCCAATGCTTCGCGTACGCGCGTGGCTGAGATACTCACCAAGACATGATCAGGAGGCAACCCGTGAGCGCGACCGCGGACCACGCGGAGGAGCGGACGAACCCTGCCGTGAGGCTGGGGTTCCAGCCCGAGCAGGTGGTCCAGGAGATCGGCTACGACGACGACGTCGACCAGGAGCTCCGCGAGGCCATTGAGGAAGTCATCGGCAGCGAGCTCGTGGACGAGGAGTACGACGACGTCGCCGATGCCGTGGTGCTGTGGTTCCGCGACGAGGACGGCGACCTGACCGATGTGCTCGTGGACGCCACCACGTACATCGAAGAAGGCGGCTCGATCCTGCTCCTCACGCCGAAGACCGGCCGTACGGGCTACGTGGAGCCGAGCGACATCTCGGAAGCCTCGACGACAGCGGGTCTGTCGGCGTCCAAGAGTGTCAGCGTGGGCAAGGACTGGAGCGGGTCCCGACTGGTGACGCCGAAGGCGGCCAAGTCCAAGCGGTGACGCTCCGCCGGGGTGGCCGGCCGCCGAGGCGGCCGTGTCCGGGGGCGAAGCCCCCGGACCCCCTTCCGGCCTGACGGCCTCGTCCCAGCACGCCGGACGGGCTGACTCGACTCAGCCCGTCCGTGGGTCCGCTGTGATCGCTGCGTAGGGTGGTCGGCACCCGAACAGCCTCAGCGAAGGGATGCAGGCCCATGGCGATCCAGGTCGGCGACAAGGCCCCCGACTTCGAGCTCAAGGACAACCACGGTGCGACCGTGAGCCTCTCGGACTTCCACGGTCACAGGAACGTCGTCCTGCTCTTCTACCCGTTCGCCTTCACCGGTGTGTGCACCGGCGAGCTGTGCGCCCTGCGCGACAACCTGCCGAAGTTCGTCAACGACGACACGCAGCTGCTCGCCGTCTCCAACGACTCCATCCACACCCTGCGCGTCTTCGCCGAGCAGGAGAGCCTGGAGTACCCGCTGCTGTCCGACTTCTGGCCGCACGGCAACACTTCGCGCGCCTACGGCGTCTTCGACGAGGAGAAGGGCTGCGCGGTGCGCGGGACCTTCATCATCGACAAGGAGGGCGTCGTGCGGTGGACCGTGGTCAACGACCTGCCGGACGCGCGCGACCTGAACGAGTACGTGAAGGCGCTCGACACCCTGTAATTCTCGGGTTCCAAGGCCTGCAGGCCACGGGAACCCGTCACTAGGATCGACTCGTTGATCCGATGCCAACGCACGACGGGGCTCCCCGCCCCCGGACACCAATGGAGGGACTCGTGGGAGTCAGCCTCAGCAAGGGCGGCAACGTATCCCTGACCAAGGAGGCCCCCGGCCTGACCGCGGTCCTCGTCGGTCTGGGCTGGGACGTCCGCACCACGACCGGTACCGACTTCGACCTCGACGCCAGCGCCCTGCTGCTGAACACGTCGGGCAAGGTCGGCAGCGACCAGAACTTCGTGTTCTTCAACAACCTCAAGAGCCCCGACGGCTCGGTGGAGCACACCGGCGACAACCTCACCGGTGAGGGCGAGGGCGACGACGAGGTGATCAAGGTCAACCTCGCCTCGGTCCCGACCGACGTCGAGAAGATCGTCTTCCCGGTGTCGATCTACGATGCCGAGAACCGCCAGCAGTCCTTCGGCCAGGTGCGCAACGCGTTCATCCGCGTCGTCAACCAGGCCAACCAGCAGGAGATCGCCCGGTACGACCTGAGCGAGGACGCCTCCACCGAGACCGCCATGGTCTTCGGCGAGCTGTACCGCCACGGCGCGGAGTGGAAGTTCCGCGCCATCGGGCAGGGCTACGCCTCGGGCCTGCGCGGCATCGCGCAGGACTTCGGCGTGAACGTCTGAGCCGGCTGAAAGCCCTGTCGCCCGGCGCCGCACCGTTTGTGTGCGGCGCCGGACGCGCAGAACAACCAGAGCAGCATCATCTCGGGGAGGACCAGCAACATGGGCGTCACGCTCGCCAAGGGAGGCAATGTCTCCCTCTCCAAGGCCGCACCGAACCTCACGCAGGTGATGATCGGGCTCGGCTGGGACGCGCGCTCCACCACCGGAGCCCCCTTCGACCTCGACGCGAGCGCGCTGCTGTGCAGCGGCGGCCGGGTCCTCGGTGACGAGTGGTTCATCTTCTACAACCAGCTCAAGAGCCCGGACGGCTCGGTGGAGCACACCGGTGACAACCTCACCGGTGAGGGCGAGGGCGACGACGAGTCGATCCTGGTGGACCTCGCCAAGGTGCCCGCCCAGTGCGACAAGATCGTCTTCCCTGTCTCCATTCACATGGCCGACGAGCGTGGCCAGACGTTCGGGCAGGTCAGCAATGCCTTCATCCGTGTCGTCAACCAGGCCGACGGCCAGGAGCTCGCCCGCTACGACCTGAGCGAGGACGCTTCCACGGAGACCGCGATGATTTTCGGCGAGCTCTACCGCTATGGCGGCGAGTGGAAGTTCCGGGCCGTGGGTCAGGGGTACGCATCCGGTCTGCGCGGGATCGCTCTAGACTTCGGAGTCAACGTTTCGTAAAGCCGGGTACGGCGACGGGGGAGCCCCGTAGAGATTCGGATTGGGTAGCCAGTGCTTCTGAAAACCTTCGGCTGGTCGTTCGTGGTCACCGCGGTCGGCTTGGTCCTTGCGGTCCTCTATGGGGGGTGGACCGCTTTCGGCATCGTGGCGATCCTGTCCATCCTCGAAATCTCGCTGTCCTTCGACAACGCGGTGGTCAACGCCGGAATCCTGAAGAAGATGAGTGCCTTCTGGCAGAAGATCTTCCTCACGGTGGGCGTGCTGATCGCGGTCTTCGGCATGCGGCTGGTCTTCCCCGTGGTGATCGTCGCCATCACAGCGAAAAAGAGCCCGATAGACGCGGTCAACCTGGCGTTGACCGACAAGGATCAGTACCAGCAGCTCGTCACCGATGCCCACCCGGCGATCGCCGCCTTCGGCGGGATGTTCCTGCTGATGATCTTCCTGGACTTCATCTTCGAGGAGCGGGACATCCAGTGGCTGCGCTGGATCGAGCGGCCGCTCGCCAAGCTCGGCAAGGTCGACATGCTGTCGGTCTGCATCGCGCTGGTCGTCCTGCTGATCACGTCCTTCACCTTCGCCACCCACGCCCACCAGCACGGTGGCACGCACGCCGACAAGGCGCAGACGGTCCTGATCGCCGGCATCGCCGGTCTGATCACCTACATGATCGTCGGCGGTCTCTCCGGCTACTTCGAGGACCGGCTCGAAGATGAGGAGGAGCGGCAGAACGAGGAGGAGGAAGAGGCCGTACGCACCGGCAAGGGGCGCTCGGCGGTCCTCCTGGCCGGCAAGGCCGCGTTCTTCATGTTCCTCTACCTGGAGGTCCTGGACGCGTCCTTCTCCTTCGACGGTGTGATCGGTGCCTTCGCCATCACGAACGACATCATCCTGATGGCGCTCGGTCTCGGCATCGGCGCGATGTACGTCCGGTCGCTGACGGTCTACCTGGTCCGCCAGGGCACCCTCGACGACTACGTCTACCTGGAGCACGGCGCGCACTACGCGATCGGCGCGCTGGCCGTGATCCTCATGGTCACCATCCAGCACCAGATCAACGAGGTGATCACCGGTCTCGTCGGCGTCCTCCTCATCGGCTGGTCCTTCTGGTCCTCCGTGCGCCGCAACCGCGCGCTCGCGGCGGCCGAGGGAAAAGCGGAGAGCTCGGACGCGAAGACTGAGGTCTCGTCCGGGGTGTGACGGGCTCCAGGGCGAGGAACGCTCTGTGCGGGGCGGGCGTGGGGATTCGTCCTCGACGGCCGCCCCGCGGCTGTTGAACCGTGAGTGCAGTGCAGGGGGCGGGCATGAGCTTCTGGGACGGTATGTGGCGCGGGCGCGCGACCGAGTTCGACTCGGGCAGCGCCTCGACCAACTCGATCGAGCTGACCAAACGGCACCACCGGGTCTCCCTCACCAAGCAGGGCGCGGCGACCGGAAACCTGCGCATCAACCTGTCGTGGCGGATGCGGACCTCGGACATCGGCGGCCCCGAACGGGGCAGTCTGCTGCGCCATCCGTTCCGCCTGTTCACCCCGGAGGTCGTCCAGGCGCACACCCAGAGCATGGTCAACGTCGACCTCGACCTCGGCTGCATGTACGAGCTGTCGGACGGCACCAAGGGTGTGGTGCAGCCGCTGGGCAGCTTCTTCGGGGAGCTCAACGATCCGCCGTACATCAAGCTCAGCGGCGACGACCGGTTCGGCTCCGGCTCCGGTGAGACGATCTTCGTCAACCTCGACCACCGGGACGACTTCAAACGGCTCCTGATATTCGTCTACATCTACGACCAGACGCCGGCGTTCGACCGTACGCACGCGGTGGTCACCCTTTACCCCAGCAACGGCCCGCGCATCGAGATCGGGCTCGACGAACGCCATCCGCAGGCCCGCTCGTGCGCGGTCGTCATGATCGAGAACATCAAGGGCGAGCTCGTCGTCCGCCGCGAGGTGAAGTTCGTCTACGGCTTCCAGGCGGAACTGGACCGGCTGTACGGATGGGGCCTGCAGTGGGGCCGCGGGTACAAGACCAAGGCGTGAGCCGGCCCCGCCCGCCGGCTTTTCGCCGGCTACCGCCCGATGAACTGCGGCCCCTGCGGCGGCAGCTTGAAGTCCGGGTCCGGCGCGGACGCCGCGGTGGGCGGATACCCGTACGCCGGGTCGGGTGCCGCGGCCGTCTGGGGCTGCGGATAGCCGTAGGCGGGCCGGCTGACCGGCTGGGGATAGCCGTACGCGGGCTGCGTCGGCGCCGGCGGATATCCGTACGCGGGCTGTCGCGGCAGCGGCTGCTCCGGCGGCAGCGGTACCGACACCTCGGGCGGGGCGGACACCGACACCGTCCCCACGCCGTGGACCACCGAGGTGTCCGGGGCCTCCGCCATGGGCAGGCCCGCGTCGGTCTGCGGGGCCTCCGACTCGTCCACCGAGATGCCGAAGTCGTTCGCGAGGCCCTTCAGCCCGTTCGAGTAGCCCTCGCCCAGCGCCCGGAACTTCCAGCCGTCGCCCCGCCGGTACAGCTCGCCGCAGATCAGTGCCGTCTCCGCGCCCGTCTCCGGCTTGATCTCGAAGTACGCCAGCGGCTCCCCGTCGGCGACGGCCGCGTCGTACAGCAGGATGCACAGCGCCCGCACCCGGTCGAAGGTGACGTCGTCCGCGGAGGCGACCAGCGCGATCCGCGCCACGCCCGACTCGATGCCCGCCAGGTCCGTCTGGACCGTCTCGGTCAGCTTGTCCGCTTCCCGCTTCTTGCCGAGCAGCCGAACCTTCCCCGAAGGGTGCCGGGGCTGGTTGTAGAAGACGAAGTCCTCGTCGGACCGCACCCGTCCGTCGGAGCCGAGGAGCAGCGCCGAGGCGTCCACGTCCGGGACGCCCTGTCCTGGTGCCCAACGCAGCACCGCCCGTACCGCCGTGGCATCGAGCGCTACGTTCGACCCTTTCAGCATCGCGTGCGTCATGGCGTCATCCTGCCTTCTCCGTCCAGGTCACGACAACGTGGGGGTGGCGGTGACCGCCGTGCTGCTGACGTACCGCCGACACAGCCGAGTTACCTGAACTTCATGCCCGACGGGAACCCAGGACATCGAGTCCTACGTACTATTACCGGCCACGTCTTGTCGCATCGCTAACACCACGGGGGAAAGTCCTATGCGTCACTTCGGGCACATCGCCCCTGAGGAGCGGCAGCGCCTCTTCCACCGGGAGCCGGCCGTGTTCACCGCCGACTCCCCGGCCCGCGTGCTCGCGGCGGCCCTGGGAGCCACGCTGTACAGTCCCGCGACCCGCCCGCAGCTCGGCGACGACGTGGTCAAGCAGGCGCGGCGCGGAGTCGTCTCCATGGTGCTGTGCCTGGAGGACTCCATCGACGACGCCGACGTCGTGGACGCCGAGGAGAACCTGGTCCGGCAGCTGACCGCCCTGGCCTCCTCCTCGGACGTCGAGCTTCCGCTGCTCTTCATCCGGGTCCGGGTGCCCGAGCAGATCCCGGACCTGGTGGCCCGGCTCGGCCCGGCGGTCCGCCTGCTGTCCGGATTCGTGCTGCCGAAGTTCACCGAGGAGCGCGGTGTCGCCTTCATGGAGGCGCTCACCCGGGCCGAGGCGGCGAGTGGGCGCCGGCTGTTCGCCATGCCCGTCCTGGAGTCGCCCTCCCTGCTCTACCTGGAGACGCGCCGGGAGACGCTGGCGGGCATCTTCCGCACGGTGGACAAGTACCGCGACCGCGTCCTCGCGCTGCGACTCGGCGTCACCGACTTCTGCTCTTCTTACGGTCTGCGCCGAGCGCCCGACATGACGGCGTACGACGTCCAGATCGTCGCCTCCGTGATCGCCGACGTGGTCAACGTCCTCGGGCGTGCCGACGGCACCGGGTTCACCGTGACCGGGCCGGTGTGGGAGTACTTCCGGGTCCAGGAGCGCATGTTCAAGCCGCAGTTGCGGCGCAGCCCGTTCCTCGAGGGAGAGGTCGAGGAACTGCGCGAGACGCTCATCGAGCACGACCTGGACGGGCTGCTGCGCGAGATCTCCCTGGACCGTGCCAACGGCCTGCTCGGCAAGACCTGCATCCACCCCTCGCACGTGATGCCCGTGCATGCGCTGTCGGTCGTCAGCCACGAGGAGTACAGCGACGCCCAGGACATCCTGAGGCCCGAGCGTCTCGGCGGGGGCGTGCTGCGCTCCGCCTACACGAACAAGATGAACGAGGTGAAGCCGCACCGGGCCTGGGCCGAGCGCACCCTCCAGCGCGCCGAGGTCTTCGGCGTGGCGGACGAGGAGATCGGCTTCGTGGACCTGCTGGCCGCGGGGGCCTCCGGGCTGAGCGGCGCCACCGCCCCGCTGTCGCACTGACGCCGTACCGACGAGGAACCGATGAAGAACATGGTCTGGTCCGGGACCTGGGTCGCCGAGCGGCTCGGGGTCGAGCTCGTCGGCGACGAGCGGCTGACCGATTTGCTCGGGCTCGCGCTGCGGCGCAACCCCAAACGCGCGCACCTGCTGGTCTCCAATGTGCTGGGCAAGCACGTCCCGCAGCTCCCGTCCGTCGTCCACGGCCACGGGTTCGCGCTCGGCCGCCGGGTACAAGACCTGCTGGGCACCGAGGAGGGGCGCCGCGCGGTCGTCCTCGGGTATGCGGAGACGGCGACCGGACTCGGTCACTCGGTCGCCGACGGTCTCGGTCTCGCGACCTATCTCCACTCCACGCGCCGCCCGGTCGAGGGCGTCGCCCGGGCCGGCGGCTTCGAGGAGTCCCACTCCCACGCGACCTCGCACCTGCTGCTCCCGGAGGATCCGGCGCTGCTCGCGGGCGACGGTCCGCTGGTCCTGGTCGACGACGAGTTCTCGACCGGCAACACGGCCATGAACACCATCCGCGATCTGCACCAGCGGTACCCGCGCAAGCGCTATGTCGTGGTGGCGCTGGTCGATATGCGCTCCGCCGCGGACCTCGGGCGGCTGACGGAGTTCGGACGGGAGATCGGCGCCCGGATCGACCTCGTGACGGCGGCCGCCGGCACCGTGCGGCTGCCCGAGGGCGTCCTGGAGAAGGGGCAGGAGCTGGTCGCCCGGCACGAGTCGGCCGTACCCCACCGCCAGGCGTACGGGACGGTCACCCGGGTCGAGCTCGGCTGGCCCCGCGGGCTGCCCGACGGAGGACGGCACGGCTTCACCCCCGGGCACCGGGCCCGGCTGGAGCACGCGCTGCCCGCCATGGCCGCGCGGCTCGCCGAGGCGATACCCGGCGGGGCCCGGCGCGTGCTCGTGCTGGGCTTCGAGGAGCTGATGTACGCGCCGCTCCGCCTGGCCCGCGAGCTGGAGGAGACCGTTCCGGCCGAGGTCCGCTACTCCACGACCACCCGCTCGCCCGTCCTGGCCGTCGACGATCCCGGTTACGCGATACGCAGCCGGATCGTCTTCCCCGCCCATGACGCCCCCGCCGACGGCCCCGGCGAGCGCTACGCCTACAACGTCGCGGACGCCGGCTTCGACGCCGTCGTCGCGGTCGTGGACTCCGTGGCCGACACTCCCGAACTGCACGCCCCCGACGGCCTGCTCGACCGGCTCGCCGCCCACACCCCGCACGTCCTGCTCGCGGTCGTACCCAGTTACGTCCCCGCGCCTCCGTATGCCCCCGAAAGGCCCGCCATGCTGCCCGAGCCACTCCGCGGCCCCGCCTTCTCCTCGTACGCGCCCGACGAGGTCGGCTGGCTGCTCCAGGACCTCTCGGACGTCACCCTGGAGGCGCCGACCGAGGAGCGCGAGGAGGCGATCCAGAAGGGCGGGGCGCACTACGCCGAGTCCCTTCCCGTCGAGTACCAGCCGAGCGAGCAGTACCAGGAACTGTTCCATGCGGCTCTCGAAAGCTCGGCCGTGCGGATCGCGCAGGCGGTCGGCGTGGTCACCGAGAGCCTGCTGGCGGAGCGGTCGCCGCGCCCGGTCCTCGTCTCGCTCGCCCGCGCCGGGACCCCCGTGGGCATCCTGATGCGCCGCTGGGCCCACCATCGGCACGGCCTCCACCTGCCGCACTACGCGGTGTCCATCGTGCGCGGCCGCGGCATCGACGCCAACGCGCTGCGCTACCTCGCCGACCGGCACGACCCCCGCGACGTCGTCTTCGTCGACGGCTGGACCGGCAAGGGCGCCATCACCCGGGAACTGGCCGACGCGATAAGGGAGTTCGAGGAGTCCGACGGCATCACCGGCTTCGACCCGGAGATAGCCGTCCTCGCCGACCCGGGCTCCTGTGTCCGGACGTACGGCACCCGGGAGGACTTCCTCATCCCCTCCGCCTGCCTCAACTCGACGGTGTCCGGGCTGATCTCGCGCACGGTGCTGCGGGCCGACCTGGTCGGCCCGCACGACTACCACGGCGCGAAGTTCTACCGGGAGCTCGCCGGAGCCGATGTGTCGGGCGCCTTCCTCGACGCCGTCTCCGCCCGGTTCCCCGAGGTCGAGGAGGCGGCCTGCGCGCAGGCCAAGGAACTGCTCGCCGGTGACCGCACGCCCACCTGGGAGGGCTGGGCGGCGGTGGAGCGCATCAGCGAGGAGTACGGCATCCACGATGTGAACCTCGTCAAGCCGGGTGTCGGCGAGACGACCCGGGTGCTGCTGCGCAGGGTGCCCTGGAAGATCCTGGCGCGGTCCGGGGCCGGCGCCGACCTCGACCATGTACGCCTGCTGGCCGAGCAGCGCGGGGTACCGGTCGAGGAGGTCGACGGACTCCCTTACACCTGTGTCGGGTTGATTCATCCCCAGTACACGCGGGGTGCCACCGGCGCCGACGGCAAGGCGGTGGCGGTATGACCCCCGTGCTGGTCGCCAGCGACCTCGACCGTACGCTCATCTACTCATCCGCGGCGCTCGCGCTGACCATGCCGGACCCGAGGGCGCCCCGGCTGCTGTGCGTCGAGGTGCACGAGAGCAAGCCGCTGTCGTACATGACCGAGACCGCGGCCGCGCTGCTCACCGACCTCGCCGACCGGGCGGTGTTCGTGCCGACGACGACCCGCACCCGCAAGCAGTACCAGCGCATCAACCTGCCGGGCCCCGCCCCGGCGTACGCGATCTGCGCCAACGGCGGCCATCTGCTGGTGGACGGCGTCTCCGACCCCGACTGGCACACGTCGGTGCTCGCCAGGCTGGCGGACGAGTGCGCGCCACTGGCCGAGGTGCGGGAGCATCTGGAGACCACCGCCGACCCGGCCTGGGTGCGCAAGCACCGGGTCGCGGAGGACCTCTTCGTCTATCTCGTCGTCGAACGCGAGTTGCTGCCCCAGGAATGGGTGAAGGAACTGGCGGTGTGGGCGGAGAACCGCGGCTGGACCGTGTCCCTGCAGGGCCGCAAGATCTATGCCGTGCCGAAACCGCTGACCAAGAGCGCGGCGGTGCGCGAGGTCGTCCGCCGCACCGGCGTCACCCTCACCCTGGCGGCCGGGGACTCGCTGCTCGACGCTGACCTGCTGCTGGCAGCCGACCGCGGCTGGCGCCCGGGCCACGGCGAACTGGCCGACGCGGACTGGACGGCACCGGCGATCAGTGCTTTGCCCGAGCGGGGAGTTCTGGCCGGGGAGCGGATTCTGCGGGAGTTCCTGAAGGCGGCGCGGGAGGCGTAGGCCGACTGCCGTCGATCGGTGACCGGCTCGGCGCGACCGGATGCGCCGGGCCCGGCGCGGCGCGGCCGAGCGGTTTCAGCCGCAGCAGCCCCCGCCGCAGCACCCGCCGCCGGCGCCGCCGCCCCCCCGCGGTGCAGCGGCCGGAGCGGTCGCGGTGCCACTCACCGCGACCGTCGACAGCAGTTTCACCGTGTCGTCGTGGCCCGACGGGCAGGCGGCGGGTGCGGAGGACTCCGCCATCGGACGGCTCAGTTCGAACGTGTCGCCGCAGGTACGGCAGCGGTACTCATAGCGAGGCATGGGCACAGACTAACCGGCGGTTTCGGGCGATCCCAGGACTTCGCGGGGCTGCTGGGCCCCCAGGGCGGCACGAGGATCTTCTTAAGATCTCCTCAAAGTTCCCGACTTGGCCATTTCTTCGTCCCTCCTGACCCAGGACACCACAGAGACCGCTGATATTTGAGTCACGATGGGCCGCATCGTCGTGAGGGGGCTCGCAGCCGCATACGTGGCAGCTGCATCTACCCGCGCGCGCAACACCGAGTGCGGAGGGAGACGCAGTGGTGACCCAGGCTTGGCAGCGGATACGGGGGCGGTGCTCCCGGGTTCGTGTGTGCGCCGGAGGCTGCCGTGGCTAGCGAGAACGACGGTCTCCCGCCCGCCCGGCCGGCCGACGCCGAAGCAGCCCCGGCAGCGCCCTGCGGAAGGTGAGGCCCGGGCCGAGACATCCTTCGACCCCGACACCACCATGCAGTTGAAGGCCGGGGTGCCGCTGCCCACGGACACCACGATGCAGCTGAAGGTCGGCCCCGCGCTGCCTCCGGACGCCACGATGCAGCTGAAGGCCGCGGGGCCGGCCTTCAGCTGAAGGCCGTGGCACCCCCGCAGCCGGCGCCCGACGCCACGATGCAACTGCGGGTGTTCCGGCCCAAGCCCGCCGGGCGGCGCGCCAGCCGCAAGAAGGCAGCCCCGGCCCCGCCCCTCACTCGTGTCACCGCGTTCTTCCAGCCGTACGTGCGCAAGCTCGAGCCCTACGCCCGCAAGCTGGAGCCGTACGCCCAGCGGCTCGCGCCCTACGCCCGCAAACTCAAGCCGGTCTACCCGCGACCGGGCCGCATCGGCTGGCGGCGCTGGATGCCCTCCTGGCGGCAGTGGCTGGGGGGCGGGCTGACGTCCGTGGTCCTGAGCGGCCTCTTCCTGGTCGTCGCGTACGCCGCCACGGACATACCGAAGAACCTCAACTCGTACGCCACCCAGCAGGACAACGTCTACTTCTGGAGCGACGGCACGCCCATGGCCCGCACCGGCTGGGTGCAGCGGCAGGCGATGCCGCTGAAGGACATACCCGAGCAGGTGCGCTGGGCGGTGCTCGCCGCGGAGAATGAGAGCTTCTACTCGGACCCGGGCATCTCGTTCAAAGGCCTCACCGGAGCCCTGTGGCGCACGGTCGGCCAGGGGGACACCCAGGGCGGCTCGACCATCACCCAGCAGTATGTGAAGAACGTCTACCTGAACCAGAACCAGACGGTGGACCGCAAGTTCACCGAGGCGATGATCTCCCTCAAGCTCGACAACAGGATGAGCAAGGACGACATCCTCGAGGGGTACCTCAACACCAGCTGGTTCGGCCGCGGCACCTACGGCATCCAGCGTGCCGCCCAGGCCTACTACGGCAAGGACGTGAGCCGGCTCAACGCGGGCGAGGCCGCCTTCCTGGCCTCCCTGCTGAAGGGCGCCGGTCTCTACGATCCCACCCTGAACAAGGCCAACCACCAGCGGGCCGTCGAGCGGTGGTCCTGGATCCTCGACCGCATAGTCAAGATCGGCAAGCTGTCGCCGCAAGAGCGGGCGAAGTACAAGACGTTCCCCGAGCCGCTCAAGCAGAACCCGCTCTACGACACCGGTAAGCAGAGCGACTACCTGGTGGAACTCGCCTCGCAGTACGCCAAGAAGTCCGCGCACATCTCGGACAAGCAGTTCGACCTGGGACGTCTACTAGGGCGCGTATCGAGTCGTGATCAATGGGTGGTCCGGGTGAGATCTTTGATCCAGATCATCGAGGCGCGCAGGTGGAGGCCGGCGAGGTAGCTGTCGGGGGTCTTGTCGTACCGGGTGGCGATGCCTCGCCATGCCTT